>DMZT01000485.1 GCA_003484865.1 Stenotrophomonas sp. | reverse complement strand
TGGTCAGCGCGCGCAGCGCGGCATCGTCGAAGCCCGTGCCGACGCGGCCGACATAACGCAATCCGCGCTTGTCCGGGGTGGCCATCAGCAGCGAGCCGAAGCCACTGCGCGATCCCTTCGGTTCGGTATAGCCGACGATGAGGAACTCATCGGTGTTCTCGTGCTTGATCTTGATCCAGTCGCGTGAGCGTGCGTTGACGTAGGGCGCATCGATCCGCTTGCTGATGATGCCTTCGAACCCGGCCTCGCCACTGGCGGCGAACACCGCCGGGCCGTGGTCGCGCACATGGTCGCTGTAGGCCAGGGTGTCCGGCTTGCTGCCCAGCAGGTCCTTGAGCAGCGCCTTGCGCGCCAGCAGCGGCACCCGGCTGACATCCACCCCGGCGATGCCGGGCATGTCGAACACCACATAGCGCAGCGGCTGTTTGGCGGTGCCATCGATGACCTTCTGCAATGCAGTGAAGTCGCTGCGGCCCTGCACATCCAGCACCACCAGCTCACCGTCCAGGCGCAGATCGCGCACCGGCAGCCGCTCGATCGCCTGCACCACCTCGGGGAAATCGTCGGTCCAGTTCAACCCGCCGCGTGAGCGCAGCGACACCACGCCATCGCGCACATCGGCCAGCAGGCGATAGCCGTCCCATTTGATCTCGTGCAGCCACTGCTCGCCGTCCGGTGCGGTGGCACGGTGATCGGTCAGCTGGGGCTTGAAGTCATGTGGGTAGGGCGTTGTGCGAGCGCCCTGCAGGGCCAGCGCGCGCTTGGACCAGCGCGCATCGGCCTTGCGTTCGGCCTTGCGTGCGGGGCTACCTGTCGCGGCCTTGGCCGGCGCGGTCTTCCTTGCCGGGGCAGCTTTGCTGGCGTTGGCAGCGGCAACCTTCGTCGCGCTTGCGCGCTTGCCTGCCTTGGGCGGTGCCTCCAACAGATCATCAGCCTCCATATCCCTGGCCTCCTCGTCATCGCGTTTGATCAGCAGCCACTGGTGCTGCTTGCCCTTCATCGCGGTGCGCACCAGTTTCCAGCCGCCCTTGAGCCGCTCACCGTGCAGCACGAAGTCCACCTTGCCGGCCGCGATCGCCTCCAGCGGATCGCCATCGCAGGCCCAGGTGCCGTGGTCGTAGACGTCCACATGCCCGGCGCCGTAGTGGCCACTGGGGATGTCGCCGGCAAAGGTCGCGTAGGACAGCGGGTGATCCTCGACCTCCACCGCAAGCCGTTTTTCGCCGACGCGCAGCGAGGGGCCTTTGGGTACCGCCCAGCTCTTGAGCACGCCATCGGCTTCCAGCCGGAAATCATAATGGCGCGAACTGGCGTGGTGCAGCTGCACGACGAAGATCGGCCGGCGCGCCGGCGCACCGCGGCGCTCGGCGTCCGGCTCGGGGGTGCCGTCGAAACGGCGTTTGCGGCGATATTCCTGCAGGGACACGTGGGCTTACCCGGCTTTGCGCGCGGGTGCACGCTTGGTGGTTTTCTTGGTCGCCTTGCCTGCTGCCTTGGTCGCCTTTTTGGCCGCCGTGGGTTTGGCGACCTTGGCCGTGGCCTTCTTCGCCGCTGTCTTTTTGGCAGCCGGCGTGCGCTTCTTGGCATCCAGGCTCTTCTGCAGCAGCGACATGAAGTCGACCACGTTGGTCGCATCATCCTCGCGCGGGACCGGCTCTTCCTCCACCTTGGTGGTGCCGCCCTTGGCCTTGATCCGCTTCTTCAGCAGCGTGTGCAGGCGCTCGCGGAACTCATCGTGGTACTCGTCCGGCTTCCACTCGCCGGACATCGACTCGATCAGCTGCTCGGCCATGGCCGTTTCCTTGCTGTTGATCCGGTACTCGGCCAGGCTGCCGCTGGGCAGCTTGTAGTCTTCCGGGTCCACCAGTTCCTGCGGATAGCGCAGGATCATCAGCACCAGCGCGTCGCCGTGCGGCATCACCGCGCACAGGTACTCGCGGGTGCGCACCACGACCCGCGCGATGCCGACCTTGCCGGTGCTGCGCAACGTTTCGCGCAGCAGCACGTAGCCTTTCTCGGCTTTCTTGGCGGGCACCAGCAGGTAGGGCTTCTCGTAGTAGCGCGGATCGATCGTGCCGGCATCGACGAAGGTCTCCACCTCCACCGCTTCATGACTTTCCGGCGCGGCCGAGCGGATGTCGTCTTCTTCCAATACGACGTAGCTGCCCTTGTCGTACTCGTAGGCTTTGACGATATCCTTCCACGGCACTTCTTCGCCGGTATCCGCGTTGACGCGCTCGAAGCGGATCGGTTTGCGGTCGCGCGAATCCAGCATCCGGAAGTGCAGATCCACATTGCGTTCGCCGGACATCAGCGACACCGGGACATTGAGCAGCCCGAATGACAGCGTGCCGGTCCAGATCGGTCGGGCCATGGTGGCGCCACTCCAACACTTCAGGGAGGGCAGCTGTACCGCGCAGCACGTGAAACGCCTGTGTCCGGGCTGTGCAGGCCGGCTGCACGCCGCGGCTACTGCAGCAGGCCGTGCACCGCCGCCGCCGGCATGTGGTCCAGGGCCAGCCACGCGTCTTCGACCACGGCGCGGGCCTGGTGCCAGCCCAGCCGCGACTGCCCGCGCATCTGTTCCCAGTGCTCGGCCAGCTCACCATCGGTGTCATCGGCACCGCGCGGCCAGTCCGCGTAGTGGGTGGTCAGCGCGAAGGCGTAGGCCGGATACAGGTCGCGCCAGCTGCGGCGGCCGTGGCTGCGGCGCTGCTCATAATCGCTGCGCATGTACTGCAGGTAGTCCTGTGCGATCGCCTGCGCGTCCTCGGCGCGGTCGCGGCGCGCACGGCGCCCGCTCCGTTCCGGCTGCAGGTAGGCGTTGAACAACGCGGGTGCGGCACGGCGGTCCAGGCGGGGCATGACACGACTCCGACAGCGGCGGGGCAGGCAGGAATAGTCCCGCCGCCGTTATCCAGCCGTGACAGATTCGTTGATGCGGCGGGATTCGCAGCGACTTCACCCGCCGCGCGCTGTAGTGGGGCGCACAGCAACTGGAGAACTCCCATGCCCCGCGATCCCCTGCGCGACGCCACCGCCCCGGTCCCCGGCGAGCAGCGCGCCAAACATGACAACCAGGACGCCGAAGACCGCGGCGCCGGCATGTCCGTGCCCGACGACGCACCCGATCACCTGCCGGTGGCGGTCACGCCGGATCCGGTCCCGCGCGACCGCAAGGATTCGGCGGCCGGCGAGAAAGGCCCGGCCGGTCATCATCGCCGCGAAGATGAATACCAGCGCCGCCAGCGCAAGGAACACGCCAGCGACAACCAGGACGAGGCGCTGGAAGAGACGTTCCCGGCCAGCGACCCGACCTCACCCTTCGTGCCGGCCAAGCCGCCCAGGTAAGTCCCTTGGGTCAGGGCGCCCACTGCCACTGCAGGCCCACGTTGTAGCGGCGGTCCGGGCCGGGTTCGAAGAAGCGCTGGTTGCCGTCGTTGACGATCACCGAGCCGATGTAGCGCTGGTCCAGCGCATTGTCGATCCGCGCGAAGGCCCGCAGCGTGCCCTGCGCGGTGCTCCAGCGCCGCGACACCTCCAGGTTCAACAGGGCATAGCCCGGCGCGCTGTCGGTGGCCAGATCGTTGACCACGGTGTCGCTGGAGGCCACCACCTCGGCGGCCCACTGCCACGGGCCCGGGCGGTACTGCACCCGCGCGTTCCACTGCTGCCTGGGTACGCCCGGCAGGCGTGAGCCGGCCGCCACCGTGTTGCAGCCAGCGGCCGCGCACAGCGCATACGGATCACGCACGGTGGCCTCGATCCAGGTGTAGGCCAGCGAAAGATCCGCCTGCGCGCCCAGCGGCTGCACATAGCTGGCCTCCGCGCCCTGGCGGCGCGTGCGGCCGATGTTGCGGTAGGTGCTGCGGCCGCCGCTGTTGCTCGCCACGGCCAGCTCGTCATCGGTATCGGCGCGGAACAGCGCCGCCTCGATCTGGGCGCCACTGCGCCCATGCCACTTGCTGCCGACTTCCAGGTTGCGGCTGCGGGCGGCCGAGAGATCCAGCGCCAGCCCGGCCTGGCCATCGGCGCGATAGCCCAGCTCGTTGAAGGTCGGGGTTTCGAAGCCACGTCCGGCCGACGCGTACAGCCGCCAGGCATCGCTGGCGCGGAACACCACGCCGGCCACCGGCGTGGTCGCTTCGTAGCGACGCGATCCGCTGTCGTCCGGATTGCCGGCGGTGATGTAGTGGTCGTTGGAGCGGAAGCGGACGGTGCTGTGGCGCACACCGAGCAGCAACGACCAGCGCGGTGCCCACTGCCACCACGCCTGCGCGAACTGGTCCACGTTCTCGACCCGGTCGCTCTGGTCGCGGCGCAGGCGGCCCCTGATACCGACCTGATCACCCACGAAGTTCTCGTAACCGCGGCGATCCTGCTGCTGACGGTCAGCATTGGCACCGATCACCACATCCAACGGGCGGCCGGCCCAGTCACCGTGCCACGCCCAGCGCGCGTCCAGGCCGCCATAGGCCCCGTCCAGATCGATCACCCCGCCGGCGTGCAGCGGGTTGGCCTGCGGCCCCGGTGGGATCGCCAGGTACTGCTCCACGCTGCGCTGGCCGGCATAGCCCATCGCACGCCAGGTCTGCGCGCCCTCCGTTCGGGTGAAGACCAGCCCGGCCTGGGCCTGGCGCACGGATTTGCGGGTGTTGTACTGGGTAGCCACCGCGGTCGCCTGACGCGGGTTCTCGCGCACCTGGGCGCGGGTGAGGCCGAGCGGATCCTGTGCGTCGGGCGCATCGAAGTAGTTCAGGACCAAATCCAGCTGGCCGCCGCCGACATCGGTGCCCAGCCGGGCGTTGACCGACTCGCGCCGGGCCTGGCTGTGATCGCGCCAACCATCGGTGCGGAAGTGGTTGGCGGCCACGTTGTAGCGGATCGGCCCCTGCACGCCGCGCAGCTGGGCGCCGGCGCTGACAGTGTTGTCGCTGCCGGTATCCAGCCGCAGGCGCCACGGGTCGCCCTCGGCGCCATCCGCGCTCCAGACCTGGACCACGCCACCGGACGAGTTGCCGTACAGCGCCGAGAACGGCCCGCGCAACACCTCCACGCGCTGCGCCGAGAGCAGGCTGGCGTGGGAGAGCTGGCCCTGGCCGTCGGGCATGGTGGCCGGCACACCGTCCACCAGCACGCGTACGCCGCGCACACCGAAGGTCGAGCGCGCGCCGAAGCCACGGATCGAGAGCTGGGTGTCCTGCGCGTAGTTCTGGCGATCGCGGGCGACCACCCCGGGGATGCCGTTGAGGGCCTCGGAGAGCTGGGCCAGCGGGCCGGTACGGTCCTCGTCCACCCAGACCGTGGTCAGCGAGGCCGGCAGATCGATATCGGCCACCTGCGCCACGCGGGCGGCCTGGACCTGGACCGTCGGCAGCCGCTCGATCGAGGCAGCGGGAGCGGGGGTGTTCTGGGCCTGCGCCAGCGACGGCAGCAACACGGCCGAGGCCAGCGCACAGTGGCGGGCCAGCGGGGTAAGACGGAGCATGCGGGGCGGGATCCTCGGTAAATGGGCGTGCCGCACGCCATGGTACGGAAGACGACGTGACGACGGCCTCGGCGCCCTCGGCGGGGCTTTGTTACGATGGGTCGGTTTTGGCTGATTCTGCCGCCAACTCCGCGTCGCGCCACCCTCCCCCTTCCGTCATCCGAATGAGTACCGCCGTGTCCTTCTTTGCAAATGTGGAACTGGTCCCAGGCGACCCGATCCTGGGCCTGACCGAGGCTTACAACGCCGACAGCCGCCCGATCAAGGTCAACCTGGGCGTGGGCATCTATTACGACGAGAGCGGCCGCATCCCGCTGCTCCGCGCCGTGAACACGATCGAACAGCAGCTGGCCACTGACGCCAAACCGCGCGGCTACCTGCCGATCGACGGTCTGCCGGCCTACAACCAGGCCACCCGCGAGCTGGTCTTCGGCAAGGATTCGCCGCTGCTGGCCGCAGGTCGCGTGGCCACCTCGCAGACCATCGGCGGCAGCGGTGCGCTGCGCATCGGCGCGGACCTGCTGCACAAGCTGTTGCCACACGCCACCATCGCCATCAGCAACCCGAGCTGGGAAAACCATCGCGCGGTGTTCGGCGCGGCCGGCTTCGAGGTGGTCGATTACACCTACTTCGATGCCGCCACCCATGGCGTGGACTTCGACGGCATGCTGGCCGACCTCGGCAAGCTGCAGCCGGGCACCGTGGTGCTGCTGCACGCGTGCTGCCACAACCCGACCGGTGCCGACCTCACCGTCGCGCAGTGGAAGCAGGTGGCCGAGCTGCTGAAGGACCGCCAGCTGTTCCCGTTCATCGACATGGCCTACCAGGGCTTCGACAAGGGCATCAGCGAAGACGGCGCCGCCGTGCGCATCATCGCCGAGGCCGGCATCGACAGCTTCGTGGTCGCCAACTCGTACTCCAAGTCGTTCTCGCTGTATGGCGAGCGCATTGGCGCGCTGTCGGTGGTCGCCCCGGACGCGAACGCGGCCAAGGCCGTGCAGTCGCAGGTCAAGCGCATCATCCGCACGATCTACTCCAGCCCGTCCAACCACGGTGCGGCACTGGTGGCCGGCGTGCTCAACAGCGTTGAGCTGCGCCAGGTGTGGGAAGCGGAACTGACCGAGATGCGTGAGCGTATCCACGCCCTGCGCCACGGCCTGGTGGAGAACCTGGTCGCCGCCGGCGCACCGGAGTACGCCTTCATCAACGACCAGGCCGGCATGTTCTCGTACTCGGGCCTGAGCCGCGCCCAGGTGGACCGCCTGCGCGACGAGTTCGCGATCTACGCCGTCGGCACCGGCCGCATCTGCGTGGCCGCACTCAACCAGGGCAACCTGGCATACGTGGCCAAGGCCGTGGCGACCGTCAGCAAGGGCTGAGCAGTAGTGCTCCTGTGAAGCAGAACGGCCGCCCTGCGCGGCCGTTTTTCTTTGCCGCGCCGGCAGCGCGTTGCGCGCGGTGGGAACGGTTACGGCGGCCCGCGCCTCGTAATGGCTCCGGCGAAGGGCGACAATAGGCGCTTCTCCTCTGAAGGCCGCCTGATTCCATGTCCCAGACGTCGCTGACCCGCTATCTGATCGAAGAGCAACATGCCGGCCGCATCAACGCCGATCTGCGCCAGCTGATCGCTGTTGTCGCCCGCGCCTGCACCAGCATCTCCATCGCGGTCAGCAAGGGCGCGCTGGGCGGTGTGCTCGGCGAAGCCGGTACCGGCAACGTGCAGGGCGAGGCGCAGAAGAAGCTGGACGTGATCAGCAACGAGATCCTGCTGGAAGCCAACGCCTGGGGCGGTCACCTGGCTGCCTGTGCCTCGGAAGAAATGGATCACTGCCAGCCGGTGCCCGACACCTACCCGCGCGGTGACTTCCTGCTGCTGTTCGATCCCCTCGATGGCAGCTCCAACATCGACGTCAACGTGTCGGTCGGCACCATCTTCTCGGTGCTGCGCTGCCCGCCGGGCACCGAGCAGCCCAGCGATGCCAGCTTCCTGCAGCCGGGCACCGCGCAGGTCGCGGCCGGCTACTGCATCTACGGGCCGAGCACGCAGATGGTGCTCACCGTCGGCCACGGCACGCACGCGTTCACCCTGGACCGCGAGAAGGGCGAGTTCGTGCTGACCACGCCGGACATGCAGATCCCGGCGGACACCCAGGAATTCGCGATCAACATGTCCAACCAGCGGCATTGGGAAGCCCCGATGCAGGGCTACGTGCAGGACCTGCTGGCCGGCAAGGAAGGCGCGCGCGGCAAGAACTTCAACATGCGCTGGATCGCCAGCATGGTGGCCGACGTGCATCGCATCCTGACCCGCGGCGGCATCTTCATCTACCCGTGGGACACGAAGGATCCCTCCAAGGCCGGCAAGCTGCGCCTGATGTACGAAGCCAACCCGATGGGCCTGCTGGTCGAGCAGGCCGGCGGCGCCGCCACCACCGGCCGCGAGCGCATTCTCGACATCCAGCCCGATCAGCTGCACCAGCGCGTGCCGGTGTTCCTCGGGTCGCGCAATGAAGTGGAAGAAGCCACCCGTTACCACCGCGAACACGACAGCGCGGCGGGTTGATTTGCTACACAGGGCTGGCCATCCGGTCAGCCCTGTTGATACGTGGCAACGGCGTGACATCGGCCACGGCAGCGGTCACCATCGGCCATTCGTGCCCACGGATGACCCCATGACTGCCGACGCACCGCTCGATTTCATCGAAGTAATCCACAACGCCGTCCCCAACGAGGTCTGCGCGGCCCTGCAGGCCCAGATGCGATCCAGTGCGCAGTTGCAGCCGGGCGAAGTGGGCAGCGGTGTGTTCCCGGAACTCAAGCACAGCAAGGATCTTCGCATCAGCGGGCGCCCCGAGTGGCGGCAGGCCGAAGCAGTGCTGCAGCAGGCGGTTTTCAAGGGTTTGCTGACTTATCTACGCCGTTATCCACAGGCCCTGATCTCGCCATTGATGTTGCAGATCCAGGACAGCCAGGGCCAACCGCGCCGGTTGGCGGCCGAGGATTTCCCCGACATGGACGACGCCACGCTGTCCGACCTGGCCCGCACCTGCCTGCGGCCCGGTGCCATCAATCTGCAATGGTATGCGGCGGGCGAGGGCGGCTATCCGTACTGGCACTGCGAGCTGTACCCACGCGATCCGGCCGGCGAAACGCTGCACCGCCACCTGCTGTGGACGCTCTACCTCAATGACGATTTCGATGCGGGCGAAACCGAGTTCCTGTTCCAGGGCCGCAAGGTTGCGCCGCGCACGGGCAGCCTGTTGATCGCACCGACCGCGTTCACCCACACGCACCGGGGCAACCGGCCGCAGGGTGGGGACAAGTTCATTGCGACGAGCTGGATTCTTTTCCAGAGTGCGCAGAAATTGTTTGGTGGGAATTGATCAGCGCGCCGACACCAGCAACACAGCACCGACCACCACTACCGCCGCCAACACCATCACCGTGATCAGCACATTGCGCCCGGTGCGCTTCGCCTTCGCCTTCAACCCGGCCAGCACGTCCAGATCGAGATAGAGACGATCACCGCCTGCGTCGCGGATGGCGCCGTTGTCGCGGTAGTAACTCAGCGGAGCATGGAGTGCCAGGTCTAGACCTTTGCGTAACTCGCCAAGAGGGACGACGAAATCACCTTCGATATTTTCCGTACTTCTGATCAAGCGATCTGACGTTTTCCTCCGTCTTCTGGACAACCAAAAATCGAGAATGAAGAATAATTGCAGGCAGAAGTGCCAGGAGTGCAAATAATAAGCCTGAGATCAGAACCTGAAGAACATTGCCAGTAACCAATCCAATTATGAATGCAGACCCCAGTAGGCCGGCGAATATATATGTATAGGACACCAGTAATATATACCTGAGCCAGCCTATATCCGATTCAATGATTGATCGACATTCTCTACATTTGACGACGAGCACTCTCTCAAGCGATTTAAATGCTGGCAATCGCTGTGCTCTTGTGCCGCATGCTGGACACTTGAATTTAAAAGATGAATTCATCGACATGTTTCCTCCCCAACTATTCCTGCTGTCGCTATTGCTTTAGAGTCATTGTAAGTGGCGGTAAACATTGAGCCATAGAAGGCGGCAGCGGCAGCGGAAGCATAACCACCCACGTGCCCGCCAAATGCAGTCCCGACGGCGATGCCGGAGATCAGTGATGCTTCCGGCGCCTACTGCAGCCAGTAGTCGTGTGTTGCTTGCTTCACTTTGTGTGCGCAGCTCTATCGCAGTCTGCTGCGACTACTACACCAGCACTCGATGCCCATTGGTCAGCGCGCCAACACCAGCAACACAGCACCGACAACCACAACCACGGCCAACACCATCACCGTGATCAGCACATTGCGCCCGGTGCGCTTCGCCTTGGCCTTCAGCCCGGCCAACACGTCCAGATCCAGATAAAGACGATCACCGCCCGCGTCGCGGATGACGCCGTTGTCGCGGTAGTACTTCAGCGCTACCTGCAATGCAGGGTCGATGCTGTCCGCCGCGATCGCGCTCTGCGGAGACAGCGCCTGATGGCCGGTGAAGTGTGCGATCAACGCGTCGCGCTGCTGCTGCACCGCTGCGGTGATGGCGGCATTGATCGCGATGTTGGCCGCGTTCGACGCGGCCGAGGTGGCTGCCGATGACATGGGGTTCCCCCTGGATATCCGATATGGACGTCAGACCACTGCGGCGCGGCGTCTTGGCCCGATTGTTGGGCGGGCGCGGCCCAAAGTCCATCGGGGGCGCTGGTTAGAACAGCGAGCCCTGGGGTGAGTCCACCCGCGGGGGCAGCGGCCGCAGGAAGCGGGTGCAGTCCAGTTTCGGCCAGTGGCTGTGCTGCGCATCGAAGCCCAGCCGCTTGCGGGCCAGCTTGAAACGGTTGGACAGCAGATCCGCGTAGACGCCTTCGCCGCGCATGCGCGTGCCGAATTGGCTGTTGTAATCCTTGCCACCGCGCAGCTGGTTGATGGTGCTCATCACGTGCGTGGCGCGGTCTGGATGGTGGGTGTCGAGCCAGTCGCGGAACAGCGGCGCCACTTCCAGCGGCAGGCGCAGCAGCACGTAGCCAGCGGTGGAGGCACCCGCATCGTGGGCGGCTTCAAGCACGGCTTCCAGTTCGGCATCGTTGATCCACGGGATCACCGGCGCGACCATCACCCCGACCGGGATGCCGGCATCGCTCAGGCGACGCATCGCGCGCAGCCGTGCATGCGGCGCAGAGGCACGCGGTTCGAGCTTGGCGGACAGGTGCGGGTCCAGCGAGGTCACCGAGAAGTGCACGCTGACCAGCTGCTTTTCCGCCAACGGTGCGAGCAGGTCGATGTCGCGCTCGACCAGCGCGTTCTTGGTGATCAACGAGAACGGGTGCTGCGTTTCGAGCATCACCTCGATCAACTGGCGGGTGAGCTTGAGCTTGCGCTCGATCGGCTGGTAGGCGTCGGTGTTGATGCCCAGCGCGATCGGCTGCGGCACGTAGCCGGGGCGCGAGAACTCCTTGCGCAGCAGCTGCGGGGCATTGGTCTTGGCGAACAGCTTGGTCTCGAAGTCCAGCCCGGGCGACAGATTGAGATAGGCGTGCGAGGGCCGGGCGAAGCAATAGGAGCACCCGTGCTCGCAGCCGCGGTACGGATTGACCGACTGGCTGAAGCCGACGTCCGGCGACTTGTTGCGGCTGATGATGCTGCGGGCGGTCTCGGCGCGCACTTCGGTGCGCAGGCGCGGCGCGGCGAACTCCTCGCTCTCGTCCGGCGCCCAGCCGTCGTCCATCGCTTCGCTGACGGTGACCTCGAAACGGCCCGCCAGGTGCGTGCGGGAGCCCCGGCCCTTGATCGCAATACCCATCGTCAAAGGCTATCGCCGGGAGGTCTCAGGGAATGAGACGTGGTGGCGTCGGAACGGCGGCGATGGGAGATATCCATGGTTAGTAGTATTACTAACCACAGGCGTAAAGGGAAGTGAAACCCGCGCCGGGTAAGGGTCGGCGGAGGTGGAGACCGATTTGATCCCCCAATTTATCCACAGGGTCAGGGCGCGTGCTTGGCGTGCCATGTCACCAGGCGGCTGAGCCGACCAACGGTCGGCTCTACCTGATGCCGGGCGCCCCTTACGCGGCAGGGCTACGCGCCGCATCACAGCAGCCGCAGATAGCCCTTCACCGTGGCATCCAGCCCGTCATACAGCGCCTCGCTGATCAGCGCATGGCCGATCGAGACTTCCAGCACGTCCGGCACGGTCCGCAGGAAATCGGCCAGGTTGTCCTGCGACAGGTCATGCCCGGCGTTGACGCCCAGGCCGGCCGCCTGGGCGCGCCGCGCCGCGTCGGCGAACAGTGCCAGCATGGTGGTGGCATCGCCGGCGGCATGCGCCTCGGCGTAGGGGCCGGTGTAGAGCTCCACGCGGTCGGCACCGATGGCCGCGGCCTGTGCGATGTCGGGGTTGCCCGCGTCCACGAACAGGCTGACCCGGCAGCCGTACGTCTTCAACTCGGCGATCAGCGGTCGCAGCCGCTCGGCATCCCGGGCGAAGTCGACGCCATGGTCGGAGGTCAGTTGGCCGTCGCCATCGGGCACCAGGGTGGCCTGGGCGGGGCGGGTCTGCGCGCACAGCGGCAGCAGCCCGGGATAGCCCTCACGCGGGGGCGCGAACGGGTTGCCCTCGATGTTGAACTCCACGCCGCGCTCGGCCGTCAGCGCGGACAACGCGAGAACGTCCTCGGCGCGGATGTGGCGTCGGTCCGGGCGCGGGTGCACGGTGATCCCATGCGCGCCGGCATCCAGGCAGGCACGGGCGGCCTGCAGCACGTCCGGGTCGGTGCCGCCGCGCGAGTTGCGCAGGACGGCGATCTTGTTCACGTTGACGCTGAGTTGGGTCATGGCACTACGAGGGGTCGGATTCACCCTGAGCAGCCGGGGTGCGCGCCTGGAGGGCGAGCTCCCGCAGCCGACGGAGTTCGTTGGGATCGGTGATGGCCGCGCGGGTGGGCTGCACATCGCCGAAGCGGGCCACGTAGAGGCCGCGGACCCACGCCAGCAGGAACACCAGGGTGCCCAGCAGCGACAGCGCCATCAGCCCCATGTGGGGGGTCTTGAGCGCCATGCCGAAACAGGCCAGCGCGAACAGCAGAAACAGCCAGTACATGTCGTTCTCCCCGATTGACCGGGCCAGTGTAGCGCTGGCGCCGGGTGCGGTTCCACGGGGAGCAGCGGCTACAGCAGCGGCGAGGCCAGGCGGGCGAACGCCTCCGGAACACGGTGCCGCCAGAGCGAACGCTGGCGGTCGTTGTAGACGGGCGCGGCGCTGCTGTATTCGGCCAGCAGGATCTCGGCCAGCGCGGCAACGCGGCCGGTGTCGCTGATCATCATCGAGAGCTCGAAGTTGAGCCGGAAGCTGCGGTGATCGAAGTTGGCACTGCCGACGATGCACACGTCGTCATCGGCGATGAAGGCCTTGGTGTGCAGCATGCGTGGGCCGTACTCGTAGATCTTGACCCCGGCCTGCAGCAGCTCGTCGAAATAGGAGCGCGCGGCCTGGGTGACGAACCAGGAGTCGCTCATCTTGGGCACCAGCAGGCGCACGTCCAGGCCACCGAGTGCGGCCGAGGTCAGTGCCATGCGCGCGGCCTCGCCGGGCACGAAGTAGGGCGTCACCAGCCAGACGCGCTCCTTCGCTTCGTGGATCGCCGCCACGTGCAGCCGGTGGATGGTCTCCCACGACGAATCCGGACCGGAGACCAGCACCTGCGCATTGATGCTGCCCTCGCTGCGGCTGGGCATGGTTTCCGGCCACAGCTGGGCGATGTTGAAGCGCGCCGGCTCCTGGCCGGTGGCGTAGATCCAATCCTCGATGAAGACCAGCTGCAGGCTGCGCACCACGTGGCCCCGCAGCCGCATGTGCAGGTCGCGATACGCATCCGGGCGGACGCTCTCATCTTCCTCGTCGGTGATGTTGATGCCGCCGGTGAAGGCCTGCAGGCCATCGATGATGACGAGCTTGCGGTGCGTGCGCAGGTTCAACCAGGGCCGCTTGAACGGTTTGAGCAGCTGTCGCGGGTGGAACCAGACGACTTCGGCGCCTGCATCCAGCAGCGGCTGCAGGAAGCGCTTGCGGATGGACGACGAGCCGACCGCATCGAGCAGCAGGCGCACGCGCACGCCGGCGGCCGCACGCTCGGTCAGCGCATCGCGCAGCGCGGTGCCGGCGTGGTCCGGATTGAAGATGTAGTACTCAAGGTGCAAGTGGTCCTTGGCCGTGGCCACCGCGGCAAGCAGTGCGCTGTAGGTGGCCGCGCCATCGACCAGCCACTCCACCTCGGTGGCCGAGCTCGGTGAGAGCCCGGTGGTGGCCTGGGCGATCTTGGCCAGCTCGGTGCAGTCCGCATCCGGTGGGCAGACGCTGCTGTAATGCTCCATCCCCGAGCGCGAACGACCACGGCGCAGGCGCTGCCGCTTCACCTTCTGCGGGCCGAGCAGGTAGTAGATGAACAGGCCAAGGTAGGGCAGGGCGGCCAGCGACAGGATCCAGCTCAGCGTGGCGACCGGCTCGCGCTTCTGCAGCATGATCCAGCCGGTCAGCCACAGCAGATAGAGAATGTAGGCCGCCACCATCAGGGGGCGCAGGTGGGGGATGGCATCGAGCCAGTCCCCGAAGACGTCGAAGGTTGCGAGCATGGCCGGATGATAGCGGGCAGCGTGGCGCTGGCGCGTATCCACGGCCGGCGGCACAAAAAAAACGCCCCTGTTTCCAGGGGCGTTTTCCAGTCGCGTCATGACTGCGTCTTGCGTATTACTGCTGTACGAAGCCGATCTTCTTCATCTGAGCATTCTTCGCGGCAGCCAACACCTTGGCCATCACGTCGTACTCGGAGTCCGGGCTGGCATCGATGCGCAGTTCCGGCTGGTTGGTCGGATCGCGCTGCACTTCCTGTTCCATACGCTGCTGCAGTTCGCCCACAGCCACGGGGCTGTTGTTCCACGACACCTGGTTGCTGGCGTCCACCTTCAGCTCGATCGGCGGCGGCGGTTCGACCGTCACCGGCGGTGGGTTGAGCACGCGCTGCGGCAGGTCAACGGCGATCGGGTACGTCATGATCGGCGCGGTGACGATGAAGATGATCAGCAGCACCAGCATCACGTCCACCAGGGGCGTGACGTTGATGTCGGCCATGGGGCCTTTGTTACCACCAGTACTGAACGCCATGGCTTACTGCCCCTTTACTTTGGTGGCGACGAAGCCCACGTCGAGCATGCCCTGTTCCTGCGCGACCTTCGTCATCTCATTGATGACGCGCATCTTGGTGGTGCGATCACCACGCAGGTTGAGGGGCGGCTGCGGGGTCTGCTGGGCGGCGGTCGCCAAGCGCGACTCAAGAGTCTGCTTGTCGATTTCCTCGTCGTTCCAGTAGATCGAGCCGTCTTCCTTGACTGCCAAGGTGATCGGGCTCGCCCGCTTTTCAGCGTCTTCCGGATTCTGCACCAGGTTGGCCTCAGGCAGATCCACCTTGACCTTGTGGGACATCAGGGGCGCCGTGATGATGAAGATGATCAGCAGCA
>DMZT01000484.1 GCA_003484865.1 Stenotrophomonas sp. | reverse complement strand
GGCGCGCCAGCGGTGCGCTGCGCCGGGGCAGCGGTTGCAGGCCGGTCGACCCGCCAGCCGTTCCGCCAGTTCGCCCCCGGGCCGGCCCAGGCGTTCAGCACCGGCATCATCAAAATCACCGCGGTGAAACGTAAGCAGCGCAAGGCGTCGGCCGGTCAGGGAGGATCCCGGAGTATGCGCGACTGATGATCATCTGGAATATATATCGCTTCATGCCGATGAAGGGATTGACATGGGCCGGAAGCGCTGGCATCGTGGCTCCACCATCGAGACCGGCAGAGGGACAGGCCCTTTGAAGCCGGGGCAGCCCGCAGACGCGAAAGCGACCTGCGTAGGTGCCAAATCCTGCGGAGACCGTTGGTGTCTTCCGAAAGATGGTTCGAACCGTGCACCGTGCGTGCGCTTCGAACGCGAGCTCCGCGAAAGCTCGATGGCCGACTCCTACTTTGGATACCGCCATGCGCTTCGCCACCGCCGCCCCTGTCGCCACCGACTCCTTCGCCCCGCTCAGCGTCCCCGTCGACGCCGGGCTGAACGCCGTGCGCGGCGATATCGCGGGGGTACTGTCGATGCGTCACGGCGGACCGCGGCCGGTACGCCTGCGCTACGAATGCGTCGGCCGTGCCGATGCGCCGGTGGTGGTGCTGGCCGGCGGCATCTCCGCGCACCGCCATGTAGCGGCCAATGCCGAATTCCCCGAAAAGGGCTGGGCCGAGGGCCTGGTGGCCGCAGGTCGCGCGCTGGATCCGGCCTCGCTGCGCATCCTGGCGTTCGATTTCATCGGCGCCGACGGCGCGCTCGACCTGCCGATCGATACCGCCGACCAGGCCGATGCGCTGGCCTTGCTGCTCGACCATCTTGGCATCGCCCGCCTGCAGTGCTTCGTGGGCTACTCCTACGGCGCGCTGGTCGGCCAGCAGTTCGCGATCCGTCACCGCCAGCGCGTACAGAAGTTGATCGCGGTGAGCGGTGCGCATCGCCCGCATCCGTATGCCGCGGCCTGGCGTGCGCTGCAGCGCCGTGCGGTTGCGCTGGGCCAGCTTCAGTGCGCCGAGAGCCACGGGCTGTCGCTGGCGCGCCAGTTCGCCATGCTCAGCTACCGCACGCCGGAAGAATTCGGCGAACGCTTCGATGCCGCGCCGGAAGTGGTCAACGGCCGCGTGCGCGTTGCCGCCGAAGACTATCTGGATGCCGCCGGTGCGCAGTACGTCGCCCGCACCCCGGTCGATGCTTACCTGCGCCTGTCCGAATCCATCGACCTGCACCGCATCGACCCGGCCGCCATCCAGGTGCCGACCGTCGTGGTCGCTGTGGAAGGCGATCGCCTGGTCCCGCTGGCCGACTGCGTCGGCCTGGTCGAGGGGCTGGGCCCGCGCGGCAGCCTGCGCGTGCTGCGCTCGCCGTATGGCCACGACGCCTTCCTGAAAGAAACCGATCGCATCGACGCGATCCTCGCCACCGCTTTTCGATCCCCCGGAGAAACCGCATGAGCCGTTCCGCTGGTACCGAGCCGTCCTGTAGCCGCGTCACCGCCGCCGTGCGTGCCGGCATCGACCGTGACACCGCCCACGGCGCGGTGACCCCGCCGATCGTGCTGTCCTCGAACTTCAGCTTCGATGGCTTCGGCAACAAGCGCCAGTACGACTACACGCGCAGCGGCAACCCGACCCGCGATCTGCTCGGTGAAGCGCTGGCCGAACTGGAAGGCGGCGCGGGCGGGGTGATCACCTCCACCGGCATGGGCGCGATCAATCTGGTGCTCAATGCGCTGCTGCAGCCCGGCGATACGCTGGTGGTGCCGCACGATGCGTACGGCGGCAGCTGGCGCCTGTTCAACGCATTGGCGAAGAAGGGCCACTTCGGCCTGATCACCGCCGACCTGACCGACCCGCGCTCGTTGGCCGACGCGCTGGCGCAGTCGCCGACGCTGGTGCTGATCGAAACCCCGTCCAACCCGCTGCTGCGCATCACCGACCTGCGCTTCGTCATCGATGCCGCGCACAAGGCCGGTGCCAAGGTAGTCGTCGACAACACCTTCCTGTCCCCGGCGCTGCAGCAGCCGATCAGCTTCGGTGCCGATCTGGTGCTGCACTCCACCACCAAGTACATCAACGGTCACAGTGATGTGGTCGGCGGGGCGGTGATCGCGCGTGATCCAGCGGTGCACGAGCAGCTGGTGTGGTGGGCCAACGCGCTGGGCCTGACCGGTTCGCCGTTCGATGCCTTCCTGACCCTGCGTGGCCTGCGTACGCTGGGTGCACGCCTGCGCGCACACCAGGAAAACACGTCGGCCGTGGTCGAGCTGCTGGCCGCCAGCGATGCAGTCGCCAGCGTGTACTACCCGGGCCTGGCCGATCACCCCGGCCACGCCATCGCAGCCCGTCAGCAGAGCGGCTTTGGCGCGATGCTGTCCTTCGAACTGGCCTCGTGCCCGGGCGAGGATCCGCATGCGGCGGTGCGCGCCTTCGTGGATGGCCTGCGCTGCTTCACCCTGGCCGAATCGCTGGGCGGCGTGGAAAGCCTGGTCGCGCATCCGGCGACCATGACCCACGCGGCCATGACCCCGGAAGCGCGTGCGCACGCCGGGATCAGCGAAGGGCTGCTGCGCCTGTCGGTCGGTATCGAGTCACCGGAAGACCTGGTGGCCGATCTGCAGGCTGGGCTGGAACGCGCCCAGGTTGTGATCGATCAGCACCGCGATGTGCAGCGCCGTAAACAGGTGGATGCATGAGCGCGGTGCTGAACCTGCCGCTGGCGGCCCATCGCAAGCTGGCCCTGCTCGGTACCGGCACGGTCGGCACCGCGTTCGTGCAGCGGTACGCCGCGCTGCAGGATCGCGGTGTCACGCTGCCCTCGTTCTCGTGGCTGGCCAACTCACGCACGGCGCGTGCCTGCGAACAGACCCCCGCGGATGAGCTTGCACAGGCCAACCTGGCCGCGCGCGGTGCGGTCGCATTGCAGCCGTGGGCGGAAGCCGAGGGCCTGCAGCGGGGCGATGTGGTGGTCGATGCGACCGCCAGTGACGACGTAGCCAACTGGCACGAGCAGTGGCTGGCACGGGGCGTGCACGTGGTGACCGCCAACAAGCTCGGCCAAGGCGCACAGTTGGCCCGTGCGCAGGCCATCGCCGACAGCGGCCAGCAGGGTGACGCGCGCTATGGCGACAGTGCCACCGTGGGCGCAGGCCTGCCGCTGCTGAGCAGCCTGCGCGCGCTGGTCGCCGGCGGCGACCGCATCCATCGCGTGGAGGGCGTGCTGTCCGGTTCGCTGGCGTGGTTGTTCCATCATTACGATGGCCAGCGTCCGTTCTCTGCGTGGGTGCGGGAGGCGGCCGAGGCCGGCTACACCGAGCCGGACCCGCGGGTGGATCTGTCCGGCGAAGATGTCCGACGCAAGCTGTTGATCCTGGCGCGCTCCAGCGGCATTGCGTTGCGTGCCGAGCAGGTACAGGTCGCCTCGCTGGTGCCGGAGGCACTCGCCGCGTTGCCGCCGGCCGAGGCGTTGGCGCAACTGTCACTGCTGGATGCGCCGCTGCAGCAGTATTGGCAGCAGGCCAACGACCAAGGTGGGTGCCTGCGCTTCGTCGGTGGCTTCGATCACGACGGTGCGTCGGTGGGGCTGCGTGTGCTCCCGCGCGACCATCCGCTGGCCGGCGGCGCGCAGACCGACAACCGGGTGGCGATTCATAGCGACCGGTATCACGCCCAGCCGCTGTTGATCCAGGGGCCGGGCGCCGGGGCGGAGGTTACCGCCGCCGCCTTGCTGGACGACGTGCTGGCGATCGTGCGGCGCTGAATGCCGTGCGATCGCACCAACGCACACGCTAGCGCCAAGGGTGGGCTTGCTGCGTCGGCGGATAATGGTGAGGACGGCGGCCGCCACGCATGGCGTGGCACTACCGGGGGGCTGGGCAGGTCAGTCGTGTTGTGAGATTGCCTTCAGCAGTGCCGCATTGAACCGGTCCGGGTCCTGCACCTGTGGCGAGTGGCCGAGGTCTTCGAAGCTCACCAGGGTGGCGCCTGGGATCGCTGCCGCCGCCGCTTTACCCAGCGCAGGGTAGTTGCCGAGCGTCGCTTTCAGGGCGGGCGGTGCCAGATCGCGGCCGATTGCAGTACGGTCGGTCTGGCCGATGAACAGCGTGGTTGGCACGGTCAGCCTGGGCAGCTCATGAACCACCGGCTGGTTGAACACCATGTCCGAGGTCAGCGCCTGGCTCCATGCCACCGCCTGTTTGCCGGGGCCGTCGTACATGCGTGACTGCATGCGCACCCATTGCTCGTACTCGGGCTTCCACTGGCCGTTGTAATAGACGTCGAGCTGGTACGTCTTGATGCTGTCGAAGCTGGTCTTCAGCTCGCCCGCATACCAGGCGTCGATGCTGCGCCATGGCACGCCCTTGGCCTTCCAGTCTTCCAGTCCGATCGGGTTGACCAGCGAGAGACTGAGGGTGCGCTGCGGGTACATCAGCGCGAAGCGCGCGGCGAGCATGCCCCCCATTGAATGGCCGACGATGTGCAGCTTGCCCTCGCCGTAGCCCAGATGCTCCAGCAGTGCTTCGGTATTGGCAGCCAGCTGGCCGAACGAGTACTGGTAGCGCTCGGGCTTGCTCGATTTGCAGAAACCGATCTGGTCCGGCGCGATCACCCGGTAGCTGGCCGCGCTCAGGGCCGCGATGGTGTCCTTCCAGGTGGCCGCGCAGAAATTCTTGCCATGCAGCAGCACGACCGTCCCGGCGAAGCCTTTGCCACCGGCGGGCACGTCGATGTAGGCCATCTCCAGCGGCTGGCGCTGGGACTCGAACCGGAAGATCTTCACGGGGTACGGATAGTCGAAGCCTTCCAGCCGCGGGCCGTAAGTCTCAGCGGCGAGGCTGGTCAGCGGCAGGCAGGCAAGCAGGGCGGCGGCCAGGATGCGCATGGCAGTCTCCATCGGGGGAAGTCCTGACTGTACCGGAGCGGCCGTGCAGGCGTACCGACG
>DMZT01000111.1 GCA_003484865.1 Stenotrophomonas sp. | reverse complement strand
AACCGCTCTTCCGATCTGGCCACCCTGCAGGGCGACGCCGCGCGCCCGGATGCCGCCGCCGGCTGGGTCCGCAGCGAGCTGTACTTCGGCGTGGGCGAAGAAACCGGCGTGGCCGACCGCCCGCAGACCGAGGGCATCAGTGACGCGCAGTGGCGCGCCTTCCTCGACAAGGACGTCACGCCGCGCTTCCCGGACGGCCTGACCGTGTTCGACGCTTACGGCCAGTGGCTGTTCCGCGGTGCGCCCGAGCCGAATCGCCTGCGCACCAAGGTGCTGGTGGTCCTGCACGAGAACACCCCGCAGCGCCGCGCCGATATCGAAGCGATCCGGCTGGCGTGGAAGCAGGCCACCGGGCACCAGTCCGTGCTGTGGGCACAGCAGGCGGTTGAAGTATCGTTCTGAGCCAGGGCGCCGCGGTGGCGCTGCACGGAGCGATGATGAAACACAGGGATGCGATGCTGGCCGCGGTGGTGATGGGCCTGGCGGCAACGTGCGCGCACGCGCAGGATGCCGACCAAGCCCGGCTTCAGCTGGAGGTGGCCGCCGGCGTGCAGGCGCAGGCGACGCTGCAGGACGGCGGCGGCATCGCTGTCGTGCTGGCACCGTCGGGCAAGCGTCAGGTGCTGCCGGGCGTGGCCGATGCGGATGGCAACGTGCGCCTGTCGGCGGAGGACGTCGATTTCGATGGCCACCCGGAGCTGGTGGCGCGTGCCTCGGTCGGCATGGTCAACGAAGCGGTGGCGGTGTATCGCTTTGATCCGGCGCGACAGCAGCTGGTCGCATTGGAGCCGATCTCCACAGAAGGCGCGCAATGCGGTGGCCTGATGGGCCTGACCGTGGATGCAACGACGCGCACCCTGAGCAGCAGCTGCCGCGGTGGCCCGATGTGGTACGTGGACCAGTACCGCTACGACGGTGCGCGCCTGTATCTGTACCGCGCCGAGCGCCTGCTGATGCTCGACGATGTGCTCGAGCCTTACGTGTTCATCAAGCAGACCGCCGACAGCGGTCCGCTGGCGGTCTGGAGCACCTTTGATCCTGACGGCAACGTGCTGGAGACCGCCATCGGCGATGGTCTGGAGACGCCGCGTGCCGGGTCGCCGCTGCGGCGCATTTCCGGTCATGTGATGGTGGCGCGGCTGCCCCTGTACAGCCAGCCCGGTGATGCCACGACCCAGCGGTATCTGGTACGCGATGACCGCGTGGAACTGCTTGATGAGCGCGATGGCTGGGTGCAGGTGCGTTATGACAATCCCACGCGGGGCGCGGTGCTGGGCTGGGTGAACACGCAGCCGTGATCGCGCGCTGCCACGGATAAACCTACATGAGTGTCACTTGCCCGGGACTAGGCTGACCCTTCCCCCTCGTCGTGGAAGCATGTCATGAGCAAGCGCGTTGCCGAGATCGTGGTTGAAACCCTGCAGGCCGCCGGTGTCCGTCACTGTTACGGCATCGTCGGCGATACCCTCAACTACGTCACCGATGCCATCCACCACAGCGAGATCGAGTGGGTGCACATGCGCCATGAGGAAGTGGCCGCATTTGCCGCCGGTGCCGAGTCGTTGATCAGCGGGCAGCTCACCGCCTGCGCCGGCTCGTGCGGCCCCGGTGGCCTGCATTTCATCAACGGCGTGTTCGAGACCAACCGCAACCGCGCACCGATGGTGCTGATCGCCAGCCAGGTGGTCACCGCCGAACTGGGTATGGAGTTCCCGCAGGAAGTCGATTTCAAGGCGGTGTATGGCAGCTGCAGTGTGTTCTGCGAACAGGTACAGAGCGCCGAGCAGGCGCGCCGCGTAGTGACCCTTGCCTGCCAGGCGGCGATCAGCCGCCGCGGGGTGGCGGTGGTGATTCTGCCCGCCGACATCAGCGAAGCCGAGGTCAAGCACGATGTGCCGTTCTCGGTGCACTACACCCAGCCGGTGTTGCGCCCCTCGGACGACGAACTGCAGCGCATCGCCGCGCTGATCGGCGAGGGCAAGCGGATCGGCATCTACGCCGGCGCTGGCTGCGAGCATGCGCACGATGCGCTGGTCGCCCTCGGCGCCCGGCTCAAGGCGCCGATCGCGCATACCTCGCGCGCGAAGGATTTCGTGGAGTACGACAACCCGTACAACATGGGCATGACCGGCATCTTCGGCATCGAATCCGGGTATCACACGCTGATGGCCTGCGACACGCTGCTGCTGCTCGGTGCGGACTTCGCGTGGGGCCAGTACTACCCGGACAAGGCCACGCTGATCCAGGTGGATCGCGATGGCAGCCATCTTGGCCGCCGTCACCCGGTGAACCTGGGCGTGGTGGGCGATATCGGCCCGACCCTGGAGGCGCTGCTGCCGTTGCTGCCCGAGCGCGAGGACCGCAGCTTCCTGGACGAATGCCAGGAGCATCGCGAAAAGGCGCTGGCCACGCGGGCCAAGGAAGAGCAGCCGGGCGAGGGTGAGCTGATCCACCCGCAGCACCTGACGGCACTCATCGACCGGCATGCCGCCGACGATGCCTTGTTCACCGCTGACGGCGGCTCGCCGATGGTCTGGATCCTGCGCCATATCCGCGTCAATGGTCGCCGCCGCACGCTGACCAGCCTGCTGCACGGCACGATGGCCAACGCGATGCCGCAGGCGCTGGGCCTGCAGAAGGCCTACCCGGGCCGGCAGGTGATCTCGCTGTCCGGTGATGGTGGCCTGGCGATGCTGCTCGGCGACCTGCTCACCGCCGTGCAGGAAAACCTGCCGATCAAGGTGGTGGTCTACAACAACAGCTCGCTGAACTTCGTGGAGCTGGAGCAGAAGGTCGAAGGCCTGCTGGACAACTACACCGACCTGAAAAACCCCGATTTCGGCCGGCTGGCCGAGGTGATCGGCTTCTACGGGCGCACGGTCACGCGCTCGGAAGACCTGGAGCAGGCCGTGCAGGACATCCTGGCCCATCCCGGCCCGGCGCTGCTGGACGTGCACACCAGCCCGACCGAACTGGTGATGCCGCCGCAGGTGGAAGCCAAGCAGGTGGCCGGTACTGCCCTGTACGCCGCCAAGGCGCTGCTGAGCGGGCGGGTCGGGGATGTGCGGGACCTGCTGGCCAACAACTTCCTCAACAAGCCCTGATCCTCACGCCATCGGCCGGCACTACCGCACGGTGACGCGCTCCATCGGCGGACGTTTCCCGGCGTTCCATTCATGCGCCTGTTACTGGGGGCGGGGAGGCCCTACCATCGGCTACCCCCTCCCCACGGCCGCCCTGCGCATGTCCGCCACTGCTCCCGTCCCCACCGGACGCCCCCGCTGGTTCGTTGCCGGCGATCTCAACGGCTTCTTCGGTCTGGTGGTCGACAATCTGTCGATCCTCGGCTTCATCGCGATGGCGCTGGTCGGCATCTTCCAGTTCCCGGCCGATGTGGTGTTCGGCCGCATGTTCCCGGGCACCGCCTTCGGCGTGCTGGTCGGCAACGTGCTCTACACCTGGATGGCCCGGCGCCTGGCGGCGCGCACCGGCCGTGACGATGTCACCGCGATGCCGCTCGGCCTGGATGCGCCGACCAGCATCGGCATGGCGCTGCTGGTGCTCGGCCCGGCCTTCCTCGCCTTCAAAGGGCAGGGCTTGGCACCGCACGATGCCGCCATCGCCACCTGGCAGCTGGGCATGGCCTCGCTGGTGATCATGGGCGTGCTGAAGGTGATCCTGTCGTTCTTCGGCGAAGCGGTCACCCGCGCACTGCCGCGTGCCTCGCTGCTCGGCTCCATCGCCGGTATCGCGATCGTGCTGATGGGCTTTCTGCCGCTGCTGGAAACGCTGCGCTCGCCGATCGTCGGCTTCGTCACGCTGGGCCTGCTGCTGTACGTGCTGATCGCCAAGCGCACGCTGCCGATCCGCGCCCCCGGCGTGCTGGTCGCGTTCGTGTTCGGCACGATCCTGTATTACGGCCTCGGGCTTGCCGGGCTGGGCGCACCGGGCTTCAAGGTGCCCGAGTGGGTGCCGCCGCAGGTGGTGCTGCCGTGGCCGACGCTGGGCTTCATCGACGGCCTGCCGACCGCGATCACCTACCTGCCGCTGCTGCTGCCGTTCGGCCTGCTGATGGTGGTGGGCGGCATCAACGTCTCGGAGAGTGCGCGCGCGGCCGGTGACGATTACCGCACCCGCGACATCCTGCTGGTGGAAGCCATCGCCACGCTGGTGGCCGGCTTCTGCGGCGGTGTGGCGCAGACCACGCCGTATATCGGCCAGCCGGCCTACAAGCACATGGGCGCCCGCAGCGGTTACACGCTGCTGACGGGCCTGTTCGTCGGCATCGGCGGCATGCTGGGCGTGATCTCCGGGCTGGTGCAGTGGCTACCGCTGGCCGTGCTGGCACCGATCATCGTGTACGTGGCGATCGACATCACCACCCAGGCCTTCCAGGCCACGCCGCGCGAGCACGCCGGCGCGATGGTGCTGGGCTTCCTGCCCTCGGTGGCGTACCTGCTGGCGATCAAGGCCCCGGGCTGGATCGCACCGGAACAGCTGGCGGCGATGACCTCCACCCTGGACGGGCATGGCCTGCCGGAGCTGGCGGTGATCTTCACCCTGGGCAATGGCTTCATCATCACCTCGATGCTGTGGATCGCGGCGGTGGTGGCGATGATCGACGGGAAGCTGCTGCGCGCCTCCGGATTCCTGCTGGTGGCTGCGGCGCTGACGCTGTTCGGCCTGATCCACTCGGTGGACCCGCGCGGTGGCATCTACCTGCCGTGGCAGTTGGAAGGACTGCCGAAGATCATCAGCTGGCAGTTCACCGGCGCCTATGTGGCGCTGGCCGGGTTGCTGGCGCTGTTGTCGCTGCAGAAGCAGCCTGCGGAGCGGACGTAACGCCCCGGTAGGGCCGGCCGCTGGCCGGCTGCTTTTCCTTGCGCTCACGACCCACGGTCGTGAGCTACCGAATGGGCCGGTCCGCTGCGGAGCCGGCCAGCGGCCGGCACTACCGGCTCACGACCAAACCTGCGCTCACGACCAACGGTCGTGAGCTACCGGGTGGCAACGGTCGTGAGCTACCGGTGGAGGCGGGCCGGCGAGGGATCACGCTTCGCCATCCAGCTCGGGGTAGTGCCGGAAGATGCCGTTGGTGTTGAACGCCAGGCGCCGTTCGGAGGCGAGATAGGCGGCGATGTTGGGCCGGGTTTCCACCCGGTCCTTCAATGCACGCAGGTGTGGCAGCGTCGGCCACAGCGCCTGCATGCGGCGCGGGAACATGTACTCCAGCCCGCTCAGCAGCTGGAACAGGGCGAGATCCACGTAGGAATGCTCCCGCAGCGGGTGCCGCCCACCGTTGTGCTTGAGCACGTTCTCGAAATAGCCCAGGAACTTGGGCATGCGCTCGCCGCGCATCGACGCGGCGCGCGCGTTGGCTTCGTGCTTCTGATCCTCGTAGTACGCCGACATCGCGATCGGATGGTGGGTGTCGTGGACCTCGGCGACCAGATCGGCGATGGTCAATTGCAGCTGGAGTGCCTGCTGCCGCCGTGAGCTGGCATCCGGGACGAGGCCGAGTTCCGGGCCCAGGTGGTCCAGGATCGCGCCGACCTGGGCGATCACCTGCCGGCCGGTACGCAGAAACGGGGGAGCGAATGGCTGCAGGCCTTCAACCTTGCCCTGCAGGTACGGCTGCATTACCGCATCGCCATGGACGCGCGCCATATCGGTGTAGCCCGCGCCGGCATCCTCCAGCGCCAGCCGCACGAACTCGCCGCGGCCCTGGATGCCGGTCCAGTAATACAGTTCGTAATGCATGCCGCCACTCCGTATGGAACCGGCCTCCAGCATGGCCCGTGCTGCCGAAAGCAGGCGTGAGCGCAGCGTGGTTCCCGTGCTAGGGTCGAGCGGGGATGTTGATGGGAGTACGCGATGCGGAAGTGGGTCCTGGGCATGTGCGTGGCAGTGTTGCCCGCCACGGTGGCGGCCGATCCGGTGGCACTGCACGATGGGTTCGGCTACAGCGATGCGGTGCTGCGTGCGGAACTGACCACGTTGCGTGCGATGAGCGGCGCATCCGGCCCGCGCCGGCACCTCGGTGCAGCGGGCTACCATCGTGTCCGTGGCGAGCTGGCCGCTTCCAACCGTGCCGCACGCCAGTGCCTGGATGAAACCCGGGATGCACCGCCCGCGCTGCAGGGGCTGGCGTTCCTGTGCGAATCCACCCTCGCGGGCAATGCGCTGATCGAGGGTGATATCGCCGGATGGGCGCGCCTGATGCTGCGCGTGCGCGAGGACTACCAGCGCACCATCGTGCCGATGCTCAGGGCCGGCGATGAAGTACCCGATGTCACCCGGCCGGTGTTTGCGTCCTTCACCACATGGCCGCGCAGCGCGCTGCCCGCAGCCGAGCGGGCGCAGGACGTGGCGGTGCCGATCCAGTTCAGCAATGAGCTGCCCTCGGTGACCCTCACGCTGCACGGCACGCGCGAGGGCAGGCCGGTCGCCCACGAGGCCGCTTTCATCGTCGATACCGGGGCCCCGCGCTCGCACATCAGCCGCGCGCTGGCCGAGTCGCTCGGCCTGGCGGTCACCGAGGGCTTCGTGGTGTCGCGCATCGTCGAGGGCGATATCCAGCAGGCTGGCCTGGTGGCACCGATCGATATCGAGGTGGGGGGGCAGCGGGTGCGTGATGTGTCGTTCAACAGCGAGGCGGCGCGCGAGCTCAACCTGATCGGCCTGGACGTGCTGCGCGCGCTGGGACGGATCACCCTCTCGCGTGAAACGCTGACGCTGCTGGGCGCACGGACACCGGCAGCGTGCACGCGGCGGACGGTCTTCACCTCCTCGCTGTGGGGGCCCTTCCAGCAGGTCCGCTTTCCGATCCGGGGCCGCGAGAACAACCTGATGCTGGTCGATACGGGCTTCCATGGGGCCTTCCAGATGCGTGGTGCGCCGCGCTCGTCGGTGCCGGCCGCCGCGATCCAGCGCAGGAACGTGATCACCACGCGCGGTGCGGAGGACATCGAGTACGCGCCCGCCAGCACGCCACTGCAGGTCACCGATACGTTGAGCGACATTGCCGTGGATATCGCGTTCCAGCCACCGGATCTGTTCCCGTCGTCGTGGCGGATCGGCTACGGCGTCACCGGGGGTTACACCGTGGCACTGGACCTGCCCGCCGCGCTCGGCTGCCTGGTCCCGCAGCCGGCCGAACCATCGCTTCTGGCCCGTCCACCGACGGCCTGACGAACCCTGAATCGGCATCTCATCCACCCTTGAAACACGCCCCCGTAACCGCATTTCAGGGACAGTGCTGGCACGGCCAGCCCCGTTTACATCGAGGACAAGAACATGCGGATGGACAAGCTCACCTCGCGTTTCCAGCAGGCGCTGGCCGACGCGCAGTCGTTGGCCGTGGGCCGCGACCACAACATCATCGAACCGGTGCACGTGTTCAGCGCGCTGCTGGACCAGCAGGGCGGCAGCACGCGCCCGCTGCTGGCCCAGGCCGGCGTCAACGTGCCGGTATTGCGCGAACGCTTGAATGAAACCCTGGAGGCCCTGCCCAAGGTCTCCGGGCAGGAAGGCAACCTGTCGATCGGCAACGATCTGAACCGGCTGCTCAATAACACCGACAAGCTGGCCCAGCAGCACGGCGATGCCTTCATCGCCAGCGAGTGGTTCGTGCTGGCTGCGGTGGACGATGGCGGCACCCTGGGCATGGCGCTGCGCGCCGCCGGTGCCGACAAGAAGAAGATCGAGACCGCGATCGACAAGGTCCGCGGCGGCGAGACCGTGCAGTCGGAAAACGCCGAAGACCAGCGCCAGGCGCTGGAGAAGTACACCATCGACCTGACCGCGCGGGCCGAGAGCGGCAAGCTGGATCCGGTGATCGGCCGCGATGAGGAAATCCGTCGCACCATCCAGGTCCTGCAGCGCCGCACCAAGAACAACCCGGTGCTGATCGGCGAACCCGGCGTGGGCAAGACCGCCATCGTGGAAGGCCTGGCCCAGCGCATCATCAACGACGAAGTGCCCGAAGGCCTGCGTGGCAAGCGCGTGCTCTCGCTGGACATGGGCGCGCTGATCGCCGGCGCCAAGTTCCGCGGTGAGTTCGAAGAGCGCCTCAAGGGCGTGCTCAACGACCTGGCCAAGAGCGAAGGGCAGGTGATCCTGTTCATCGACGAGCTGCACACCATGGTCGGTGCGGGCAAGGCCGATGGCGCGATGGACGCCGGCAACATGCTCAAGCCGGCGCTCGCGCGTGGTGAACTGCACTGCGTCGGTGCGACCACCCTGGACGAATACCGCAAGTACATCGAAAAGGATGCTGCGCTGGAGCGCCGCTTCCAGAAGGTGCTGGTCGGCGAGCCGAGCGTGGAAGACACCATCGCGATCCTGCGCGGGCTGAAGGAAAAGTACGCCGTGCACCATGGCGTGGAAATCACCGACCCGGCGATCGTCGCGGCGGCCACGCTCTCGCACCGTTACATCGCCGACCGCCAGCTGCCCGACAAGGCCATCGACCTGATGGACGAGGCCGCCTCGCGCATCCGCATGGAGATCGACTCCAAGCCGGAAGAGTTGGACCGCCTGGAACGGCGCCTGATCCAGCTCAAGATCCAGCGTGAAATGCTCAAGAAGGAAAAGGACGATGCCTCCCGGCAGCGCCTGGCCGATCTTGAAAACGACATCGATACGCTGGAGCGCGAGTTCTCCGACCTCAACGAAATCTGGAAGTCGGAGAAGGCAACGCTGCAGGGCGCGACGCGGATCAAGGAACAGATCGAACAGGCCAAGCTGGAGCTGGAATCGGCGCAGCGCCGCCAGGATTTCGGCCGCATGAGCGAGATCCAGTACGGGCAGCTGCCGCAGCTGGAGAAGCAGCTCGCGGCCGCGCAGGAAGTGGAAACCAGCGAGTTCAAGCTGGTGCAGGATCGGGTCACCGCCGAAGAAATCGCCGAAGTGGTCTCGCGTTGGACCGGCATCCCGGTCAATCGCATGCTGGAAGGCGAGCGCGACAAGCTGCTGCGCATGGAAGACATGCTGCACAACCGCGTGGTTGGCCAGGAAGAGGCGATCAAGGTGGTCTCCGATGCGGTGCGGCGCTCGCGTGCGGGCCTGTCCGATCCGGATCGCCCGAGCGGCTCGTTCCTGTTCCTGGGGCCGACCGGCGTGGGCAAGACTGAACTGTGCAAGGCGCTGGCCGAATTCCTGTTCGACAGCAGCGACGCGATGATCCGCATCGACATGAGCGAGTTCATGGAGAAGCACAGCGTCGCGCGCCTGATCGGTGCGCCCCCGGGGTATGTGGGCTACGAAGAAGGCGGCTACCTCACCGAGGCGGTGCGCCGTCGCCCGTACTCGCTGATCCTGCTGGACGAAGTGGAGAAGGCGCATCCGGATGTGTTCAACATCCTGCTGCAGGTGCTCGACGACGGTCGCCTGACCGATGGCCAGGGCCGCACGGTGGACTTCCGCAACACCGTCATCGTGATGACCTCCAACCTGGGCTCGCACCAGATCCAGGACATGAGCAGCGATGACAGCCCGGAGGCCTACACGCAGATGAAGGCGGCGGTGATGGGGGTGGTGCAGGCGCACTTCCGCCCGGAATTCATCAACCGCCTGGACGACATCGTCGTGTTCCATCCGCTGGACAAGGTGCAGATCAAGCAGATCGCCCGCATCCAGATGCAGGGCCTGGAAAAGCGCCTGGCCGAGCGTGGCCTGCGTATCGAGGTCAGTGACGAGGCCTTCCAGCTGCTGGGCAACGTCGGTTTCGACCCGGTCTACGGCGCCCGCCCGCTCAAGCGTGCGATCCAGTCGCAGCTGGAGAACCCGCTGGCGCAGAAGATCCTCTCCGGCGAGTTCCTCAACGGCGATGTGATCCGGGTCGATGCGGGCGAAGGCAAGCTGGTGTTCGTGAAGGGCTGAGCCCCGCGCGCACCGGCGGCCTGATAACCGTTGGGCCTCACGCCATGCATGTTTGGCATGAACCCCCGCTTCGGCGGGGGTTTTTTGTTCGGTATCGTCGGCATTCACCTGGAGACGATGCGCTATGTCCGAACACGGCAGTCCCGAATCACAGTGGCGCGCGGAGACCATCGCGGTGCACGGCGGTTACCAGCCTGACCCCACCACCCGCGCGGTGGCGGTGCCGATCTACCAGACCGTGGCCTACGCCTTCGATGACACCCAGCATGGCGCGGACCTGTTCGATCTGAAGGTGCCGGGCAACATCTACACCCGCATCATGAACCCGACCACCGATGTGCTGGAGCAGCGCATCGCGGCGCTCGAAGGTGGCATCGGTGCGCTCGCACTGGCCTCGGGCCAGGCCGCGATCACCTACGCGATCCAGACCATCGCCGAGGCCGGCGACAACATCGTCTCGGCCAGTGCCCTGTACGGCGGCACCTACAACCTGTTCGCGCACACGCTGCCGCAGTTCGGGATCGACACGCGCTTTGCCGACTACCGCGATCCGCAGGCGTTCGGCGCGCTGATCGATGACCGCACCAAGGCCGTGTTCGTCGAATCCATCGGCAACCCGCGTGGCAACATCACCGACATCGAAGCGGTGGCGAAGATCGCGCATGCGCATGGCGTGCCGCTGATCGTGGACAACACGGTGGCGACACCGTACCTGCAGCGCTCGTTCGATTTTGGCGCGGACATCGTCGTGCATTCGCTGACAAAGTACCTCGGGGGCCATGGCACCAGCCTGGGCGGGGCGATCGTGGATTCCGGGCGCTTCCCCTGGGCGGAGCACAAGCAGCGCTTCCGCCGCTTGAACGAGCCGGACGTGAGCTACCACGGCGTGGTCTACACCGACGCACTCGGGCCCGCCGCCTACATCGGCCGCGCGCGGGTGGTCCCGCTGCGCAATACCGGCGCGGCGATCTCACCGTTCAATTCCTTCCTGATCCTGCAGGGCATCGAGACGCTGGCACTGCGGCTGGACCGTATCAACGCCAACACCCTGGCGGTTGCCAGGCACCTGCAGGGCCATGCCAAGGTGGCGTGGGTCAACTACGCCGCGCTGCCCGACCACCCCGAGCATGCGCTGGTGCAGAAGTACCTGCGCGGCCACGGCTCCGGCGTGTTGACCTTTGGCCTGCCCGGTGGGCGCGCTGCCGGCGCGCGCTTCCTGGATGCACTGCAGCTGTTCACCCGCCTGGTGAACCTCGGGGATGCCAAATCCCTGGCCACGCATCCTGCCTCGACCACGCACCGGCAGCTGGATGCGGCCGAACTGGAGAAGGCGGGGGTCAGCGAAGACACCGTGCGTTTGTCGGTGGGCATCGAGCACATCGACGACCTGCTCCAGATCCGCCAGCAGGTCGTCGATGTGCTC
>DMZT01000112.1 GCA_003484865.1 Stenotrophomonas sp. | reverse complement strand
AGCCGACCGTTGGTCGGCTCGCGCCGTGGTGGCTTACGGTCGCCCGCCATGGCGGCCAACGGTCGTCGCCGTAGCGACCAACGGTCGCTACCTACCCGTGGGTTGGAGACCCACCGGTCGTTGTCACGCCAGCCAGACCTGGCCGTCGCGCACCTGCACCGGCACCGCGCGCAGGCGATCACCGCGGCACGGCCCGGCCACGCAGTCGCCGTTGTCCAGCGAGAATGAGGCGCCGTGCGCCGCGCACACCAGGTGGCCGTCCTTGCTTTTCAGGAACTGCCCCGGGGCCCAGTCCAACCGGCGGCCGGCGTGCGGGCAGATGTTCAGCCACGCGCGCACCTGGTCGCCCTCGCGGTACAACACCACCGATTCGCTGTCGCCCTCAATGCTGGCATCGGTTTCGGCGAACCCCCCGTCGGCCATGGCATCCAGGGCGATGAGGGCGGTGGCGGTGGTCTCTGGAACGGACATGGCATCTACAGCAGGCAGTGGAGGCACAGTGTCTCACGCGCTCATGTCACTGGCTCCCGGATGAATACAAGTCATTGATTTGCAATGCGCGCGGGGTACGTTTAACGCTTTTTTCACTCAGTCACAAAGGCCAGCACGGATACTCGTCCACTGCTGACCTCAGCCAAAAAGAGTGCCATGTACAGCCGCATCTTCCAGTTCAACCAGTTCCGTGCCCTGTTCGCGCCGCGCAAGCCGCGCCACCCGTTGGTGCGCGTTGCGGTCGGTCTGTTGGGCCTGGCGATCCTGGCCGCGCTGGTGTTCGTGGGTGTGTTCGTGGGCGCGGCGATGATCATCGCCGGTCTGGCATGGAAGCTGCTCGCCCAGCGCAAGAGTGCGCGCACCGTTCCGTCGCAGGTCGTGGACGGCGAATACCGGGTGGTCCGCAAGCACTCCTTGCTGATGTCGCGTTGATCTACGCGCATTCCTCCTGATGACGGCCGCGCCCTGCGCGGCCTTTTCTGTTTGTGGCGGCGGGAAAACGCTCTAGACTGCGGCGAAACCTCTCCACAGGACGCGCGCATGACCGATGTAATTCCCACGCCCGAGCAGCCCCGAATTCCGGTCGCCGGCGGCGGTACCTTCCCGGTGCGTCGCATCTACTGTGTCGGCCGCAACTTCGCTGATCACGCGCGCGAAATGGGTGCGGCCGTGCCGGCCGCCGATGATCGCGGCCGCCCGATGTTCTTCAGCAAGCCGGCCGATGCGATCGTGGTCGGGCATGACGATGTGATCCCCTACCCGCTCGCCACCCAGGACCTGCACCATGAGGTGGAACTGGTGGTGGCGATCGGCAAGGACGCCCCTGCCGGCGAGCTGCCCGTCGACCAGGCCGAGGCGCTGGTGTTCGGCTATGGCGTCGGCCTGGACCTGACCCGCCGCGATCTGCAGGCGCAGGCCAAGGCCAAGGGCCACCCGTGGGATCCGGCCAAGGGCTTTGATCAGTCCGCGCCGGTGAGCGAGCTGGTGCCGGCCGGTGAAGTCGGCGATCTGGCCGCCCTCAATCTGTCGCTGGAGATCAATGGCGAGGTGCGCCAGCAATCACTGCTGGACCAGATGATCTGGAACGTGCCGGAGATCCTGCACGAGCTCTCCAAGCTGTGGGCGCTGCGCGCAGGCGACCTGGTCTTCATGGGTACGCCCTCGGGCGTGGCCGCATTGAAGCCGGGCGACCGTTTCAGTGCACGCCTGGAGAACGTGGCCGAGCGCCACGGCATCATCGCCGGATGACAATCGCTGCGTTACGCTGCGGCGTCATTTGATTCCCCCACTACGACAGGAGAGCCCGATGGGTGTACTGACTGAGTTCAAAGAATTCGCCATGCGTGGCAACGTCATCGACCTGGCGGTTGGTGTGGTCATCGGTGCGGCGTTCGGCAAGATCGTCACCGCGCTGGTGGACAAGATCATCATGCCGCCGCTGGGCTGGATGATCGGCCGCGTGGACTTCTCCGAGCTGGCCTGGACCCTGGCCCCGGCGCGGATTGCCGCCGATGGCAAAGAGATTCCGGCGGTGGTGATCGGCTACGGTGATTTCCTCAACACCGTGGTGCAGTTTGTGATCGTGGCCTTTGCGATCTTCATGGTGGTCAAGTTCATCAACCGCCTGGCGCGCAAGAAGCAGGCCGAGCCGGCCGCCCCGGCGGCGCCGAGTGAAGAAGTGCTGCTGCTGCGCGAGATCCGCGACAACCTCAAGCACTGAGGCAGCAACACCGGTAGTGCCGGCCGCTCGTCGGCAGCACGGATATCCTGCCTCGTGCGGAGCCGGCCAGCGGCCGGCACTACCGATCGAAAGCCCCGCTTTGGCGGGGTTTTCGCTTTTGGAAAACAGTATCCGCCGGGACATGACCTACCGCCCATGTGCGTGCCGGCGAGGCTGGTAAGCTCGGACGCTTCCGCCCCGTTTCCCGGAGTTCGTCCATGCGTCGCCGCGTCCTTGCCATCGCATCTTCCCTCGCCCTGCTGGCCGCGCCCGCATTCGCGGCGACCGGTATCACCACGCTGCCGCCGACGTCGCTGGCCACCGCCGCCGAGCTGCGCGAGCAGGCCCTCAAGGACGACACCGGCTGGAAGGTGGTCGAATCGCTCACCACCGAGATCGGCCCGCGCATCGCCGGCAGTGAAGCCGACGCACGCGCCGTGGCCTGGGCGGTGGCCAAGTTCAAGTCGCTGGGCTTCGACAAGGTCTGGACCGAGCCGGTCACCTTCCCCAAGTGGGAGCGCCGCAGTGAGCACGCCGAAGTGATCGGCAAGCATGCCCAGCCGCTGACGGTCACCGCCCTTGGCGGCAGCCCGGGCGGCACGGTGGAGGCCGACGTCGTGCGCTTCGCCGATCTGGCCGCGCTGCAGGCCGCGCCGGAGGGTTCGCTGAAGGGCAAGATCGCCTTCGTCGATTACCAGATGACCGCCTACCGCGATGGCCGCGACTACGGCAACGGTGGCGCCGTGCGCAGCAAGGGCCCGTCCGAGGCGATCCGCAAGGGTGCGATCGGCTTCGTGATGCGCTCGGCAGGCACCGATTCGCACCGCGTGCCGCACACCGGCATCACCCGCTTCGATGACGGCCTGACCCCGGTGCCGGCCGCCGCGCTGTCGGTGCCCGATGCCAACCAGCTGGCGCGCCTGGTCGCGCTCGGCAGCACCACGCTGAAGCTGAGCCTGGATTGCGGTTGGGATGGTACGGCCACGTCGCACAACGTGATCGGCGAGATCACCGGGCGCAGCCTGCCCAAGGAAGTGGTGGTGATCGGCGGTCACCTCGACTCCTGGGACCTGGGCACCGGCGCGGTGGATGATGGGGCCGGCGTGGGCATCACCATGGCCGCTGGCCATCTGATCGGCCAGCTCAAGCAGGCGCCCAAGCGCACGATCCGCGTGGTCGCGTTCGCCAATGAGGAGCAGGGCCTGTACGGCGGCAAGGCCTACGCCGAGGCACATGCCAAGGACGTGGTGCGGCACCAGCTGGCCGCCGAAAGCGATTTCGGTGCCGGCCGCATCTATGCCTTCAACACCGGCTCGCCGAACCCGGCCAATTCGCGCGAGGCCACCCGCCAGATCGCCGAGGTGCTCAAGCCGCTGGGCATCGAGTACGCCGCCGACAAGGGCGGCCCGGGCCCGGACGTAGGTCCGCTGGCGGCCAAGGGCGGCGCGTGGGCATGGCTGGCGCAGGACGGCAGCGACTACTTCCACCTGCACCACACCGCCGACGACACGCTGGACAAGATCGACCCGGCGGCGCTGGCGCAGAACGTCGCCGCCTACACGGTGTTCGCGTATCTGGCCGCCGAGGCCGACGGCAGTTTCGGCAGCGAAGCCAAGCCGACCACGCCGCCGAACGAGTAATCCCGACACGCAGGCGGCAGGCACCGACCGTGGGTCGGTACAAAAAAAAACCCGGTCGCAATGCGACCGGGCTACCGGGATTCGTCACACCCCACGCGGTGAGCGCCGTACTACTTTCACGGTCCGGAGAAACGGACCGTCGCACTGCGTGGATGTCTCTCCTCATCTACGCAGCACAACGTCCACCCCGCACTGTGCTCAGTTCTCACGTCGAGCGCCATGCGGAAAATCCGAATCGGATGTAGTCACGACGCGTTCGGTGAAACCGATCACACCGCGGGTCCGGCGCAACGCGCCGTTCCCGACAAACGCACACCTTCCGATCAGCGCGAGCGGCTGCCGTACCAGTGCGCCAACAACACCGCCGTCGCCGAAGCGACGTTGAGGCTTTCCACGGCACCGGACCCGGGAATGGACACCTGCAGATCGCAGTCGTCGGCCAGATCGCGGTCCATGCCCTCGCCCTCGGCACCCATCACATAGACCAGGCGTTGCGGCAGCTCCGTGGCGAACAGGTCCTTGCCTCCCTCCACCAGCGTTGCCGCCAGGCCGATGCCGGCCGCGCGCAGCTGCGCCATCGCCTCGGGCAGTTCCGGCAGACGCACCAGATCGGAAGAGCG
>DMZT01000369.1 GCA_003484865.1 Stenotrophomonas sp. | reverse complement strand
CGACCGTTGGTCGGCTGCTTTTCGCGAACACCCGAACGCGCCCAGGTGCGCGTCAGCCGACCAACGGTCGGCTCTACCGGGAGAAATCGCGCACCGCTGGTAGAGCCGACCGTTGGTCGGCTGCTCCAGCTGCTCCAGCTGCTCCAGCTGCTCCAGCTGCTCCAGCTGCTCCGGCTGCTCCGGCTGCTCCGGCTGCTTCGGACCTTTCGGTAGAGCCGACCGTTGGTCGGCTGCCTTTCCTGGACGTCGAACGATATGTTTCACAAGGGGGTTGCACGGTAGTGAAAACTCCCTTACAATTCCGCTTCTGCTGCGGGGTGGAGCAGTCTGGCAGCTCGTCGGGCTCATAACCCGAAGGTCGCAGGTTCAAATCCTGCCCCCGCTACCACAGAAAATCTGCAGTGCAGATGCAGTAGACGAAAAGGCGATCTCGGCAACGAGGTCGCTTTTTTCGTTATGGCATGGCATGGCATGGCATGGCAACGGCAACGGCAACGGCAACGGGGCATGACAGTGGAAGGTCGGCGGAGCGGGGCGATGGCGGCTGCGGCGACGATGCTCGACAGCCAGTCAGCGTCAATAACACGTCGTCGCGTGACATGTTGCCCCGCCTTTGCTTGCAACTTCAGTGACTGCCCAGCCATGTCCGTAGGCAGCGGTGTGGGCAGGTTGGCGGGACCATTGGGGCGACATGGATGTCGCCCATGAGCCCCCAAGGGTGAGGGCGCATTGCTTGCGAGGCACTGCCTCGCATGCGTTCGAACGCACAGCCGCCAGCCGCTGGGCCGGGCCGCGGAGCGGGGGTCACGGCGCGTCCCGCGGACCTGCCCATACCGATGTCCGCGCCGAAGGATGAAACAACGGCTTTTGCCGTTCAGCTTTCCGAATAGAGGCGCCAGCAGCCACCCCAGCCATTGCACCAGCGCGGTGCAACGGCTATCATCAGTGGCTTAGCGGACTGTCTACTCATCTCCTCTCAACGGATATGAACAGGCCCCGCAACCGGCTTCCAGGAACGGCAACCTGTACCCAGGCCGCCGTGACCCCCGGAACGCTGGGCTCGCAGGAACGCACCACGTGCGTCTCTGCACCGGAATCCAGCATGACCGGAGTTGTACCGGACAGGGGCCCAACGGGCCCTTTGTTGTTTCCGGAAGGTGGTCCATGCAACGGACCAGACCCGTATTTCTTTTCAACGAATCAAGGCCGACTGTGAGCGACAAGGCAACCGAAATCGCGAATCTGCTCGCCCCCACCGTTCAGTCGCTGGGTCTCGAGCTGCTGGGCGTGGAATATCTCACCGCCCCGGGTGGTGCCACGCTGCGCCTGTACATCGACGTGCCGCTGGCCGAACAGCCCGAGCGCATCGTCAACATCGACGACTGCGAACGTGTCAGCCGCGAAGTGTCTGCCCAGCTGGACGTCGAAGACCCGATCACGGCGAACTACACGCTGGAAGTGTCTTCGCCGGGCGTGGACCGCCCGCTGTTCACCGGCGACCAGTTCGAGCGCGCCATCGGCGAATCCGCCAAGGTGACGCTGAGCCTGCCGCAGGATGGCCGCCGCCGTCTGCAGGGCGAGATCCTCGCCGTGGATATCGAACAAGGCACGGTCACCTTCAAGGTCGACAATGCCCCGTTTACCGCCGACATCGAGAACATCGACAAGGCGCGCATCATGCCGGACTGGGCCGCCCTCGGCCTGGCTCCGACCAAACCGACTGGCCCGGCACCCAAACAGGGTGGCAAGGCGAACAAGAAACCATCCAACGAGCCGGCGGCCAAAAAGCCGCGCGCGGAGTGAGCCAATGAGCAAGGAACTTTTGCTGGTAGTGGATGCGGTCGCCAACGAAAAAGGCGTCCCGCGCGAAGTCATCTTCGATGCCATCGAGGCAGCGTTGGCTTCGGCTGCCAAAAAGCGTTACCCGGAAGAAGAAGTGCTGGCCCGTGTGTCGATCGACCACAAGGACGGCAACTACGAAACATTCCGCCGCTGGGAAGTGGTGGCCGATGACGTGGTCATGGAGTCCCCGGACCGCCAGATCCGTCTGATGGACGCCATCGATGAAGCCGACGGCGTGGAAGTCGGCGATTTCATCGAAGAGCAGATCGAGAACCCGGACTTCGGCCGTATCGCCGCACAGGCCGCCAAGCAGGTGATCGTCCAGCGCGTGCGCGAGGCCGAGCGTCAGCAGGTGGTCGATGCGTGGAAGGATCGTGTCGGCGAACTGGTCACCGGTGTGGTCAAGCGCGCCGAGCGCGGCAACATCTATGTGGACCTGGGCGGCAACGCCGAGGCCTTCATTCCGAAGGACAAGGGCATTCCGCGCGACGTACTGCGCGCTGGCGACCGCGTGCGCGGTTACCTGGCCGAAGTCCGTTCGGAACCGCGTGGCCCGCAGCTGTTCATCAGCCGCGCCGCCCCGGAATTCATGATCGAACTGTTCAAGCTCGAAGTGCCGGAAGTCGGCCAGGGCCTGGTCGAGATCAAGGCCTGTGCACGTGATCCGGGCGACCGCGCCAAGATCGCCGTGCTGGCCCACGATTCGCGTACCGATCCGATCGGTGCCTGCATCGGCATGCGCGGTTCGCGCGTGCAGGCCGTGTCCAACGAGCTCAATGGCGAGCGCGTGGACATCGTGCTCTGGAACGAGAACCCCGCCAACTTCGTCATCAATGCGATGGCGCCGGCGGAAGTGCAGTCGATCATCGTCGATGAAGAAAAACACTCGATGGACCTGGCCGTGGCGGAAGAGCGCCTGGCCCAGGCTATCGGCAAGGGCGGCCAGAACGTCCGTCTTGCCAGCCGCCTGACCGGTTGGCAGCTCAATGTGATGACCCAGGACCAGGTGACCGCCAAGTCCGAGGCAGAGCAGGGCGTTGCCCGTCAGCTGTTCATGGACAAGCTGGAAGTGGATGAAGAAATCGCCGCCATCCTGGTGACCGAAGGCTTCAACACCGTGGAAGAAATCGCCTACGTCCCGGTCGGCGAACTGCTGGCCGTGGAAGGCTTCGACGAAGACATCGTCGAAGAGCTGCGTGCCCGTGCCCGCGATGCGCTGCTCAACGAAGCGCTGGCGGTGGAAGAAGGTCTGGAGGACGGTTCGCCGTCGGAAGACCTGCTCGCCCTGGAAGGCATGGACGAGGCAACTGCCTACGCCCTGGCCGGTCACGGCGTGCGTACCAGTGAGGACCTGTCGGACCTGGCCGCCGACGAGATCCTCGAGTTCGGCATCGAGGACATGGACCAGGAGCGCGCCGCCGCCCTGATCCTTGCCGCCCGAGCCGAGGAGATCGCCCGCCTGGAGCGCGGCGAATGAGCCAGCGATGAACAGTGCCCTGACCCGCTCAGGGCTTAGACTCCGCGCTGCCTTCGCACGTTTCGAGGGAGCGCCAACCAGATCATAGGATCCGAATGTCGCAGCAAACCACCATCCGCAAGCTTGCCGAACTGGTCAACACCCCGGTCGATAAACTGCTCGTACAACTTGCCGAAGCCGGCATGAAGTTCAGCGGTCCCGACCAGGTCGTGACCAGTACCGAGAAGGTGAAGCTCCTGGGCTTCCTTCGTCGTTCGCACGGCAAGACCGAGCAGCCCGTCGAGAGCAATGACGAGGCCGCCAAGAAGATCACCCTGAACCGTCGCAAGTTGCAGGAAGTGACCGTCAGCGCCGGCCGCAGCAAGACCACCGTCAACGTGGAAGTGCGCCAGAAGCGTACCTACATGAAGGACGCCAGCGGCAAGCCGATGACCGCGGATGAGGAGCGCGCCGACATCCTGCGCAAGCTGGAGGAATCCCGCCAGCGCAATCTGGACGAGCAGCGCGCACTGGCCGAGAAGGACCGTGCGCGCGATGAAGAAATCGCCCGCAAGCGTCAGGAAGAGATCGACGCCAAGGAGCGTGCCGAAGCCGAGCGCAAGGCGGCCGAAGCCGCTGCAGAAGCGGCCAAGAACGCACCGCCGGCCCCGGCCCCGGTTGCCGCCAAGCCGGCTGCTGCCGATGCACCGGCCCGCAATGCGCGTCCGGCTGCACCGTCGGCTGCCCGTCCGGCACCGCGTTCGGACGATCGCAACTCGAACAACAACAACAACCGTCCGGGCGCCAAGCGCGACGACGATGGTGGCAACCGCTTCGCCGGTCAGCTGCATCTGTCGGCCGCCGATCGTGCCCGCCGCGGCAACAACAGCAACTCGCGCGGTCGTCCGACCGGGCGCGTGCAGCACGGCAGCCGCCGTGACATCAACCAGTCGCGCAGCGGCGGTGGTGCCCATGGGTTCGAACGTCCGGTCGCGCCGATCGTGCGTGACGTCACCATCGGCGACACCATCACCGTCGCCGATCTGGCCCAGAAGCTGGCCGTCAAGGGCGGCGATGTGGTCAAGGCGCTGTTCAAGATGGGCGTCATGGCGACCATCACCCAGACCATCGACCATGACACTGCCGCGCTGGTGACCGAAGAACTCGGCCACAACGTGATCCGTGCCAACACCAACGACGCCGAAGACGCGCTGCTGGCGCTGGCCGGTGGCAACCAGGGCGAGCCGGTGGCACGTCCGCCGGTGGTCACCATCATGGGCCACGTCGATCACGGCAAGACCTCGCTGCTGGATTACATCCGCCGCACCAAGGTCGCCACGGGCGAAGCCGGTGGCATCACCCAGCACATCGGTGCGTACCACGTTGAAACGCCGAAGGGCGTGATCAGCTTCCTGGATACCCCGGGCCACGCGGCGTTTACGTCCATGCGTGCCCGCGGTGCCAAGCTGACCGACATCGTGGTGCTGGTGGTGGCGGCCGATGACGGCGTCATGCCGCAGACCAAGGAAGCCATCCAGCACGCCCGTTCGGCGGGTGTGCCGCTGATCGTGGCGATCAACAAGATCGACAAGTCCGGCGCCGATCCGATGCGCGTCAAGAACGAACTGCTCACCGAGCAGGTCGTCTCCGAAGATTTCGGTGGTGACGTGCAGATGGTCGAGATCTCGGCCAAGGCCGGTCTGGGCATCGACGACCTGCTGGACGCGATCTCGATCCAGGCCGAACTGCTGGAACTGAAGGCCGTGGCCGACGGTCGTGCCAGCGGCGTGGTCATCGAGTCCTCGCTGGACAAGGGCCGTGGCCCGATCGCTACCGTGCTGGTGCAGCAGGGTTCGCTGAAGAAGGGCGATTACCTGGTCTGCGGTATCCAGTACGGCCGCGTGCGCGCGCTGTTCGATGAAACCGGCGCACAGCCCGACCAGGCTGGCCCGTCGATTCCGGTGCAGGTGCTGGGTCTGTCCGGCGTGCCGGATGCCGGTGATGACTTCGTCGTGGTTGAAGACGAGCGTCTGGCCAAGGACGTTGCGCAGCAGCGCGAAACCAAGCGCCGTGAATCGCGCCTGGTGCAGTCCGCCGGCAGCCGCATGGAAGACATCATGGCGACCCTGGGCAAGGGCGATGGCCAGCAGGTGCTGAACCTGGTGATCAAGGCTGACGTGCAGGGTTCGGTGCAGGCGCTGAGCCAGGCACTGGTCGCGCTGTCCAACGACGACATCCGCATCAACGTGATCCACTCCGGCGTGGGCGGCATCACCGAATCGGACGCCAACTCGGCGGTTGCCTCCAAGGCCACCGTGATCGGCTTCAACGTGCGTGCGGATGCTTCGGCCCGTCGCATCATTGAATCCAACGGCGTTGACCTGCGTTACTTCTCGATCATCTATGACGTGATCGATCAGGTGAAGCAGGTGGCCTCCGGTCTGCTCGGCGTGGAAATCCGCGAAGAGATCATCGGTATCGCCCAGGTCCGCGATGTGTTCCGCAGCTCGAAGTTCGGTGCGGTCGCAGGCTGCATGATCATCGAAGGTACGGTGAAGCGCAGCAAGCCGATCCGCGTCCTGCGCGACAGCGTCGTGGTCTTCGAAGGCGAGCTGGAATCGCTGCGTCGCTTCAAGGAGAACGTCGAAGAAGTCCGCAACGGTACCGAATGCGGTATCGGCGTGAAGGCTTACAACGACGTCAAGCCGGGTGATCAGATCGAGTGCTTCGAGCGTATCGAAGTGCCGCGCACCCTGTAATGTCGCGGTGGCCCGACCAACGGTCGGGCCCTACCGAGATC
>DMZT01000220.1 GCA_003484865.1 Stenotrophomonas sp. | reverse complement strand
ACAAGACCGGTACGTTGACCGAGGGCAAGCCAGCGTTCCGTGACGTACAGGCGGTGGCGCCCTTCGCTGCCGATCAGATCCTGCAATGGGCGGCCAGCCTGGACCAGGGCAGCGAGCATCCGTTGGCGGCCGCGATCGTGGCCGAAGCACGCGCGCGCGGGATGCCGCTGGCCAGCGTGGACGATTTCGATTCCCTGACCGGCATGGGTGTGCAGGGCGCGGTGGACGGCAGGCAGCTGCTGCTTGGCAATACCGCGTTGATGGACGAACACGGTATCGCGCTGGACACGCTGCGCGAACGTGCCGAGCACTTGCGCAGCACCGCGGCCAGCGTGATGTACCTCGCCGTCGACGGCCAGCTTGGCGGCCTGCTCGCGGTGGCTGACCCGATCAAGGCCTCCACCGCCGAAGCGATCGTGCAGCTGCACCGCGATGGCCTGCGCATCGTCATGGCCACCGGCGACGGCGCGGCCACCGCGGAAGCCGTCGCGCGGGAACTCGGCCTGGATGACGTCCACGGCGAGATGCGCCCCGCCGACAAGGCCGCGTTGATCCGTTCGCTGCAGGCGCAGGGCCGCAAGGTGGCGATGGCCGGCGATGGCATCAACGACGCGCCGGCGCTGGCGAGTGCGGACGTTGGCATCGCGATGGGCAACGGCACCGATGTGGCGATGTCGAGCGCACAGGTCACGCTGGTCAAGGGCGATCTGCGCGGCATCCTGCGTGCGCGCCAGCTGTCCACTGCAAGCGTGCGCAACATGCGGCAGAACCTGGGCTTTGCGTTTCTCTACAACGGCCTCGGCATTCCTGTTGCAGCCGGCGTGCTGTATCCGCTGGGCATCGTAATGTCGCCGATGTTGGCGGCGGTGGCGATGAGTCTGAGTTCGGTCTCGGTGATCAGCAATGCACTGCGGCTGCGCCATCAACGACTGCCCGGCGAGTGACCGCGGATTGCATGACGATATTTCTTCACTTTTTTCTTGCCAATCCAAAACGTCGTCGCTATGATTTCGCTCCTCACGACGTGGGGCCATAGCTCAGCTGGGAGAGCGCCTGCATGGCATGCAGGAGGTCGGCGGTTCGATCCCGCCTGGCTCCACCAATCCGATCATTAGGCCGATCAGATTGCAGTGACAAAATTTGAAGTTTTCGTGCGTCCCCATCGTCTAGAGGCCTAGGACATCACCCTTTCACGGTGGCGACCGGGGTTCGAATCCCCGTGGGGACGCCAGTTTCAAACAAACAGCCCTGACTTCGGTCGGGGCTTTTTGTTTGTGCCGCATCGAGCAACGCTCGGCATTGGCGGCCTGTTTTATCGCGTGCGTGCTGGTGCACTCGCGCGGGCAACGATCAGCCTCTGCAGATGGATGCCCGCATGCATTCTTTCTTCGGTATTTCAGAAAAAAGACTTGGCGAATGCTTCACGGCCGCGTAGAATTCCGCCTCCAGCATCGTGGGGCCATAGCTCAGCTGGGAGAGCGCCTGCATGGCATGCAGGAGGTCGGCGGTTCGATCCCGCCTGGCTCCACCACTCCGGACCTTAGGCCGTTCGGTGTGCTGAACAATTTGATGAGTTTATGCGTCCCCATCGTCTAGAGGCCTAGGACATCACCCTTTCACGGTGGCGACCGGGGTTCGAATCCCCGTGGGGACGCCAATCATCAGAAGAACACGGAGGCCCGGCATGCCGGGTCTTTTTGTTCACCGCCTACTGCGGTTGCGATGCGGATGCCCGAAAGGCTTCCACAAACGTGAACAGGCAGATATACTAGGCGGCTCGCGGTACAACGTGGGGCCATAGCTCAGCTGGGAGAGCGCCTGCATGGCATGCAGGAGGTCGGCGGTTCGATCCCGCCTGGCTCCACCACTTCTCCGGACACAGGCCGTCCGATAGAAGCCAAAATTCGGTTTAACGCGTCCCCATCGTCTAGAGGCCTAGGACATCACCCTTTCACGGTGGCGACCGGGGTTCGAATCCCCGTGGGGACGCCAGCTTCAAACAAACAGCCCTGACCTCGGTCGGGGCTGTTTGTTTATGGGGCCTACGCCACCACCTTCGCCATGCCCACCGAGCGCGGCGCGGTCACGGTGAAACCGAACTGCGCATACAGCCGGTGCGCCTGGCCATCGGCGATCAGGCTCACATACGCACCTTGCGCATTCGCGTGCAGCCAGGCATCGAGCTCGGCCATCACCGCCTTGCCCAGACCCTGCCCCTGGCGGTCCGGGACCACGGCGATATCCACCACCTGCAGGAAGCAGCCGCCGTCGCCGATGAGCCGGCCCATCGCCAGCAACCGGTCATCCTCGCGCAGGCTCACCCCGAAGACCGTGTTGGGCAGGCCACGCGCCGCCGCCTCGGCCGTTTTCGGGCTCAGGCCGGCCAGCACCCGCAGCGCGCGGTATTCCTCCACGCTGGGCGCCAGGGGGATGCAATGAACACCAGCAGGCAGCGACATGAGACGGGTCCGGCAATGAATGGACGCTCAGCATGCCCGAACGTATTCGCAGCATGTGCGACCCACCGGCCTATCCTGTCCCCCCTGCCCACCCTGTTCCGTCGCCATGTGCTATTCCGCCCAGATCCGCGCCGATTACACCAAGCTGGTCCGTGAGTACGGGGCCATGCTGTCCCTGGACGAGTTCGCCCAGCTGTATGCCCACGACGCCGGCAAGCAACGCCCGAAAACGCCCAAGGCGATGGACGATGGCTTCGCCGGCGCGCGCACCGCGCAGGGCCAGGAGATCGTGGCGCGAATACAGCAATGGCATGCCGAGGAGATGCAGGCGCTGGATGAGGAGGTGCGCCTGCAGAGCGCCCGGCGGAAGGCGGCCGAAGAACACCTGGCCGCACGTCCCACGCAGAAGGCGCGCAATGAACTGCGCGTGGCGGGCAACCGGATTGAACGTGCGCAGACGCGCCTGGCCGATCTGCAGCGCGCCGGCCTGGTGCCGCGCGACAGCCGCATTTTCCCCGGCGTCTATGCGCCGGTGATCGTGTCCGAGCAGGGCCAGCGCGTGATCAAGCCGATGCGCTACCAATGCCGGCTGCCGGACAAGCCCGCGCGCAACGACGTGTTGTATCCCGGCACCTACAACGCGCGCCGCGACAGCCTGGAGGTGTACTGGAAATCCGCGTTCGGCCACCAGCATGGCGTGGTGGTGGTGCAGTCGTTCTACGAGCACGTGCCGCGGCATGCCCTGGAGCAGCGGATGCTGTCGCCGGGCGAGAAAGCCGAGAACGTGGTGCTGGAATTCAGCCCGCAGCCACCGCGCGATCTGTTGATCGCCTGCCTGTGGTCGGCGTGGGAAGGGCCGGAGGGCCGGCTGTTGTCGTTTGCCGCGATCACCGACGAGCCACCGTCCGATGTGGCACGCACCGGGCACGACCGCTGCATCGTACCCATCCGGCGCGAACATCTGGATGCCTGGTTGAACCCGGACCCGCACGACCTCGCTGCGCTGTACCGGATCCTGGACGATCGCGAACCGGTCACACTGGCGCACGCCGAAGCGGCGTGAGAGCTGCTCAGCCGACGACCGAATCGCCTATCCGTGCCCGCCCCAGCGCGGCATTCAACTCGGCCGTCAGGTAGGGCTTGGTCAGGATGATGCCTGCCCGGAAGGCTTCGGGGAGGTGCTCGGTCGCCATGCCGGTGGCCAGTACGAAGGGAATCTGGCGCGCGGCCAACGCCGCAGCAACCGCTTCACTGGTTTCATTGTTGGCCAGGCGGTAATCCAGCAGCACCACCTGTGGCTGGGTCTCGCCGAGCAGACGCAGCGCCTCGGATACCGAGGCCGCCAGCCCCACCACCACCGCGCCGGACTGCACCAACTGCATCTGCAGCAGGGCGGCACTCATTTCGTCGTTCTCGACCACCAGCACCCGAAGATCCTGCAGCGCGCTCATGACGACTCCCTGTATGGTTCAGCGCGATGAGTATAGCGTCCTGCGTAGGTGAAACCCTGACAGGAACTTAAGCATTCAGGTCTGCACAAACGTCGACATCTTGTATACACTACGCGGCCAGCCAGCCGAAGTGGCGGAATCGGTAGACGCAGCGGACTCAAAATCCGCCGCCCTTAAAAGCGTGTGGGTTCGAGTCCCACCTTCGGCAGCATGGAAAACCAGAACGCCCCGGATCGACGGATCCGGGGCGTTTTTCGTTACCGCTCAGACCAGCCGAAGCGTCGGATGTGCGGCATTGGCCGCCGGTGGCGCAGCCGGTCGCGACGTTCCCGTCGCCCCCGCCACCCGGAATGCCGCCACCGTCTGCAGCAACTGGGTGGACTGCTCTTCCATGCTGCGGGCCGCCGCAGAGGCCTCTTCGACCAGCGCGGCATTCTGCTGGGTGCTCTCGTCGATGTGCTCGACCACCTGGTTGATCTGCTCGATGCCCTCGCTCTGCTGCTGGGCCGCCGCGCTGATGTCGGCCATGAGATCGCTCACGCGTTTCACGCTGACCACGATCTCGTCCATGGTGCGCCCCGCGCTTTCGACCTGACGCGTACCCGCCCCGACCTTCTCCACCGAGTCGCCGATCAGCTGCTTGATCTCCTTGGCGGCTTCGGCCGAACGCTGCGACAGCGAGCGGATTTCCGAGGCGACCACCGCAAAGCCGCGCCCATGCTCGCCGGCACGGGCCGCTTCCACTGCGGCATTGAGGGCCAGGATATTCGTCTGGAACGCGATGCTGTCGATCACGCCGATGATATCGACGATGCGCCGCGAGGAGTCGTTGATCAGCGACATGGTGGAGACCACCTCATGCACCACATGGCCACCCTGCGCCGCCACCTCGACCGCACCACCGGCCAACTCATTGGCCTGGCGGGCGTTGTCCGCGGTGCGCCGCACGGTCGCGGTCAGCCCCTTCATCGAGACGGCGGTCTCCTCCAGCGAAGCGGCCTGCTGCTCGGTGCGCACGGACAGGTCGCTGTTGCCTTCGGCGATCTCGCTGGCACCCACGGCAATGGTGTCCGCTGCCAGCTTGATCTGGGTGATGATGCCGGCCATCGCTTCGACCAGCGCATTGATGCCCTCGCACAACTCGGCGATCGGGCCGGTCTTGTCCTGGGTGGCGATATGGCCGGTCAGATCACCCCCCTGCGCCGCCGCCACCACTTCACGCGTCTGCGCGACGGCCTGCTGCAGCGCCAGCGAGTCACGCACCTGGGCCGTGATGTCGGTAGCGTACTTGACCACTTTGAACGGCCGTCCGTTCATATCGTAGATCGGGTTGTACGAGGCCTGGATCCAGACCTCGCGACCGCCCTTTCCCAGGCGCTTGTACTGGCCGGCGTCGTATTCGCCACGGCCGAGTTTGGCCCAGAACGCCCGGTACTCGCCGCTCTGGCGATGCTCGGGCTCGGCGAACATCGAATGGTGCTGCCCGCGCACCTCCTCCAGTGCATAGCCCATGGCAGCGAGGAAGTTCTCGTTGGCGGCCAGGATGCGGCCCTCGAGATCGAACTCGATCACCGCCTGTGATTTGTTGATCGCGGCGAGCTGGCCGGCAAAATCGGCCGCCTGGAATTTCTGCGCGGTGATGTCGGTCGCGAACTTGACCACTTTGTACGGCCGTCCGTGGCTGTCGAAGACCGGGTTGTAGGACGCCTGGATCCAGATCTCGCGTCCACCCTTGCCGATCCGCCGGTACTGGCCGGCGTCGAACTCACCGCGGCCCAGGTTGGCCCAGAAGTCGCGGTACTCCGCGCTCTTCGCATACTCGGCATCGACGAACATGGCGTGGTGCCTGCCTTGGATCTCCTCCAGCGTGTAGCCCAGCGTCTGCAGGAAATTGTCGTTGGCGTGCACGATGGTGCCATCGAGGTGGAACTCGATGACGGCCTGGACTCTATGCAGCGCCTTGATCTGATCTTCGAGCTCGGCCTGCCGTTGCAGCGCGGCCGATGCCGCGGCGCCATGGGCCGCGCGACGGGAAACGAACCGTGCCGTGAGCGTTCGCC
>DMZT01000275.1 GCA_003484865.1 Stenotrophomonas sp. | reverse complement strand
CAGCGGCCGGCACTACCGCATATCGCGTTGGCGTCAGCCCGCTTTACGGCGCAACGGCGTCACGTTGCTCGCGATCTTCGCGGCCTTTTTCGGCTTGCTGGCCACGGTCTGCGCATGGGCCGCGAAGAAATCGCGCACCTTGGGGTAGACCGTTTCGCGCCAGCGGCGGCCGCTGAAAATGCCGTAGTGGCCAGCACCTTCGACGATGAAATGCTCGCGATGCGCGGCCGGAATGCCGGTGCACAGGTCCTGCGCCGCTTCGGTCTGGCCGAGGCCGGCGATATCGTCCAGCTCGCCTTCGATGCTCAGCAGTGCGGTGCCGGTGATCGCGCTGGGATCCACGCGTTCACCCTGCACGTACCACTCGCCGCGCGGCAGCAGGAATTCCTGGAAGACCACGCGGATCGTGTCCAGGTAGTACTTGGCCGGCATGTCGAGCACCGCGTTGTACTCGTCGTAGAAACGACGGTGCGCGTCGGCATCTTCCATGTCGCCCTTGACCAGGTCGGCATAGAAATCCCAGTGCGAACTGAAGTGGCGGCTCGGGTTCATCGACAGGAACCCGGCGTGCTGCAGGAAGCCCGGGTACACGCGGCGGCCCGCGCCCGGGAAGGTGGCCGGCACGGTGTGGATGACGTTGTTCTCGAACCACGACATCGGGTTCTGCGTGGCCAGGTTGTTGACCGCGGTCGGGCTGCAGCGCGCATCGATCGGGCCGCCCATCATCACCAGCGACCGCGGCGTGGTTTCGCCACGGCTGGCCATCAGCGAGACGGCGGCCAGTACCGGCACGGTCGGCTGGCAGACGCTGATCACATGCAGCTTTTCCGCACCGAGGTGGCGGATGAATTCCTGCACATAGGCGATGTAATCCTCCAGCCCGAACTCGCCTTCGCTGCCCGGCACCATGCGCGCATCGACCCAGTCGGTCACGTACACGCGGTGATCGCGCAGCAGGGTGCGCACGGTATCGCGCAGCAGCGTGGCGTGGTGGCCGGACAACGGCGCCACCACCAGCACGAACGGCTGGTTGAGCATGGTGTGCAGCTGGTCGGCTTCATTGCTGTGGCGCTTGAAGCGCAGCAGTTTGCAGAACGGCTTGCTGATCTCTTCGTGGACGACGATCGGCACGCGCTCGCCCTCGACGTCGATTTCGTTGATGCCCCATTCGGGCTTCTCGTAATCCTTGCCAATGCGGTGGAACAGCTCGTTCACAGCGGCCAGGCGATCCGCGCCGGGCATCTGCGACCACCAATGACCTTGATTGGCGAAGAACTTCGCGTTGGCCTGGGCCTGGTGCACCCACGGGGCGAGCAGGTTGCGGGTCAACTCATGCAGCTGATATAGCATGACGTCCAATATGTATGGTCTTATGTTGCCGCGCAGCATAGCGCACCCGTCGCGCGGGCGCGTTAATGCGGGTCCTGTCTCAATTGTTATCGAGACTCAAGGCGTGCCGCGTTCCAGCGCAGCCGCGTGCCCGGCCAGTGCGGGTGACAGCCAGCAGTGCGAGCCCAGGGCGGTGAAGCCAACCCGCTTGAGCTGGCTGCGGTACCAGCGCGCCGGGCGCGGCTGGAAGCCTTCGTGGTCGCCATCGAAGTCATCCTCGCCGGTGAACGCTTCCAGGAACGCCACGCCGGCGGTCAGTTCGGCAAAGCCTTCCAGTGCCGGGCGCAGCTCGCGGCTGGGCACGTAATGCATCACGTCCGAGCAGATCAGCAGATCGACCGGTGCGCACGGGCGCAGCCAGGCGAAATCGCCGACCTTGGCCGGGTGCAGGTTGCGGCTGCGGCCGTAGCGGTGCACGGCGTAATCACTGCTGTCAAAGCCCAGGTACTGCACGCGGGGGCGCAGTTTGAGCAGCGGGGCACGCCAGGCGCCTTCGCCACAGCCGATATCGAGCACGCTGCGGATCGGGCGTTCCAGGTAGTACTCGGCGCTGGCCACGGCGAGCGCCACCTTGCGCGCCAGGCGCGCGGCGCCACCGGTCTGGTCAGGCTGGTACCAGCGCTGGAAGTAGGCGGCGTCGTAGGTTTTGTCCATGGGGATGTGCACGTGGGTGAAAGCGGCGCTTATCGTACGGTGTGGCGCGCGTGGATGCGTAGGGGAGGTGTGGCGATGGGTCGCGCCCGCCACCCATCGGGTGGCCGTGCCGGGCATGCGAGAATGGCGGCCAACCCATGCCAGCCGCCGGAGCAAGCACATGCAGTCCTACTACTGGGTCAAGACCTTCCACCTGTTGTTCGTGGTGGCGTGGATGGCGGCGGTTTTCTATCTGCCCCGGATCCTGGTCAACCTCAGCGAGACGGCCGGCCAGCTGCCGGTGACCGAGCGGCTGCAGCTGATGGGCCTGCGCCTGTACAAGTTCGGCCACATGATGTTCGGCCTCGCGCTGATCCTGGGCGTGGTGCTGTGGCTGGGCTACCGCGTGATTCCGGATTTCCCCACCATGGTCGCGCCCGGTGCGGCGGGCTGGCTGCATGCCAAGCTCGGCCTGGTGGTGCTGCTGCTGGTCTATTACTCGTGGACCGGGCGGCTGCTGAAAGGCGCGGTGAAAGGCAAGCTGCTGCCGTCCTCGCGTGCGCTGCGCTGGTTCAACGAATTGCCGCTGGTGCTGTTCATCGGCGTGGTGTGGCTGGTGATCGCCAAGCCGTTCTGAACGATCCACGACGATTCTGGCCGCCGGCACCACCCACCGTCCAGAAAAAAGCCGGACGCCTGCGCGTCCGGCTTTTTCGTCTGCGCCGCAGCCTGATCAGGCCACTTCGTAGGTCCCGTAGCTGCGCAGGCGCTCGTAGCGCTTCTGCAGCAGCTCATCGACCGGCAGTTTCTCCAGCACGTCCAGCTCGTTGAGCAGCACGGCCTTGAGGCGCTTGGCCATCTGGTTCGGGTTGCGGTGGGCGCCACCGGTGGGCTCGCGCAGGACCTTGTCCACCAGGCCCAGGCTCTTCAGGCGCGGGGCGGTCAGGCCGAGCTGTTCGGCGGCGTCCTTGGCCTTGGCCGGGTCCTTCCACAGGATCGAGGCGCAGCCTTCCGGGCTGATGGTCGAGTACACGCTGTACTCCAGCATCACGGTGCGGTCGCCCACACCCAGTGCCAGTGCGCCACCCGAACCGCCTTCACCGATCACCGTGCAGACCACCGGCACCTTCAGTTCGGCCATTTCCATCAGGTTGCGTGCGATCGCTTCGGACTGGCCGCGCGATTCGGCATCGATGCCCGGCCAGGCGCCGGCGGTGTCGATCAGGGTCAACACCGGCAGGCCGAAGCGTTCGGCCATCTTCATCAGGCGCAGCGCCTTGCGGTAGCCCTCCGGCTTGGGCATGCCGAAGTTGCGCTTGATCTTTTCCTTGGTGTCGCGGCCCTTCTGATGGCCGATCAGCATCACCGAGCGGCCACCGATGCGGGCCAGGCCGCCGATGATCGCCTTGTCGTCGGCGAACGCGCGGTCGCCGGCCAGTTCCTGGAACTCATCGCAGATGATGCGGATGTAGTCCTCGGTATACGGGCGGGACGGATGCCGGGCCAGCTGCAGCACCTGCCAGGAGGTCAGGTTGCGGAAGATCTGTGCAGTGCGCACCCGCAGCTTGTCCTGCAGGGCATTGACCTCGGCCTCGACATTGACCGCAGGTCCGGCGCTGGCGCTGCGCAGTTCCTGGATCTTCGCCTCCAGATCAGCGATGGGTTGCTCGAAGTCGAGGTAGTTCGGATTCATCGGAAACCGTCGTGAAGAAAAGAGGGAAAGTGTAGCCGAATGCGCCGAAAAGCCCCGTACGCCGTCGTCTGGAAACCGACGGTAGCGCAGCGGGGCCAGGCGCGCCAGTCAGCTCAGGGGACGACCAGCGCCGCGCTGCCCATCAGCGTGCTGCGGGTCTTCACGAAGGTGTTGTAGCCCTCGTTGGCCTCCTTGGGCAGACCCGAGCCCAGCCGCGCGGTGGCGGCGGTGAACGCCATCTGCGCCTGGAAGGCCTCCTGCTGGAGCTGCAGCTGCGCATCTGCGGTGGTGGCATGCAGGTAGCGGGTGTACAGCTCGCGCAGCGGGCCGGCATGGGCCTCGAAGGCCGGGTCCAGCGCGGGCAATGCGGTCGGGGCGGCTTCCAGCGCGTAGGCGGGCGCGACGTAGCCCTGGGGCTGCTGGCGTGCGTAAGCACCGGGCTGGCCCATGCCTGCTTCGACGTAGGCGATGAAATCCGGGGCGGTGAAGATCTTGGCGTTGATACGGCCGCCGCTGTCGTCCACGTGGGCCACGGTCTGCACCTCCGGGAACGGCTCGCGGACGCCGAAGCTCCACGCCTTGTCGATGAACAGGTCGTGGGTGCTCTGGTACGGCCCTTGGAAGGTCACTCCGCCCAGCTCGATCTGCTTGTCCAGGCTGCCGAAGTTCTGCAGCTTGTCTTCGCTGGTGACGTAGATCTCGTTGGCGATCACGTACTCGGCCAGGGTCGGGTTGATCAACCCGCCCTTGCCGCTGGCGTAGACGATGAAGCGCACGTCGCCGAGCTGATCGGTCTGCAGGTGATGCTCACCGGGCTTGAGCTTGACCGGGCGCGAGGCGTGCGCGGCGATCGGCAGTTCGTTGCCGTCGATGCGCAGGGTCAGCGGCGTGGCGCCCGGGTTGTCGATCTCGAAGGTCTGGGCGGGGCCGGCACAGCCGGTGAGGGTGACGGCTGCACTCAGCAGCACGGCAAAACGCTTGATCAAAACAAAACACCTGTGTTGCAACAGAAAAAAGGATCAGTTCGCCCACGGTGGGCTGTAGCGCACTTTCACCGTGCGGACCGCGGGATCGGCGCGCAGGGCGTCGACCAGTTGGCTGTCCACGCGCACGGCGATCTCGCCGGCAACGTCGAGCATGCCGGCCACGGGGCCCTGCTCCGAACCGAGCAGCAGGTCCAGGCGCAGCGGTGTGCGGCCCGGGCGATGCCGGTCGAGCAGGGCGTTGATGCGGTTCCACACCGCGCCGTCCTGGCGCAGGTCCACCCGCAGCGACAGGCGCGTGGCGTAGTTGGCGCAGATGTCTTCGTAATCCCAGACCTGGCGGATGCGCAGTGCGTAGCCGCCGTTGAACTCGTCTTCGCGCAGGCCGCCCTTGACCACCAGGATGCGGTCCTTGGTCATCAGGTGGCCGAACTCGGCCAGGCCATCGGTGAAGGCGCTGCATTCCACGCGACCCTTGCCGTCTTCGAGCTGCATGAAGATCTGGCTTTCGCCCTTGCGGCGCACGCCGACCACCAGGCCGGCCAGGATCACCGGCGTTTCCTGGCGCCAGGCACGCTTCTCTCCGTCCTTGCTCGGGCGTGCCGGCGGGATCAGCTTTTCGAGCTTGCCCAGGTCGGTACCGACCAGTTCCTTGACGTCGTCGGCGTAGGGATCGAACGGATGGCCACTGAGGTAGAAGCCCAGCGTTTCGCGCTCGCCTTCCAGCAGCTGGCCCAGCGCCCACTCCTTGGCTTCGGGCAGCTCCAGCTGCATCGCCGTGCTGACCGGATCGGGTGCGCCGAACAGCGAGTTCTGGCCGGAGGCCTTTTCGCGCGCCATCTGGTCCGTGGCCTTGAGGACCTCGGGCAGCTGCAGCATCAGCGAGGCGCGGTTCTTGCCGAGCCCGTCCATCGCGCCGCAGTTGATCATCGCTTCCAGCGTGCGGCGGTTGAGCTTGCCCGATTCGGC
>DMZT01000218.1 GCA_003484865.1 Stenotrophomonas sp. | reverse complement strand
CGGCTGATGATGGAGGAAGCCCGTCCGCAGCCGACGCGATCGGCAGCATCTGGAAAGCGCTGCGCTGCAGTGGATTCCAGCGTCGTATACCTGCGCGAGTACGTCAGAATTCGCAGGCAACGGCGGTTGGGCATGGGTGATCCCGGTACCGGCGCCGAACCCTCCAATGTGGTCCACATGTCACGTGGGCCACGACGCCCCAAGCGCGGGTGAGGCGTTATCCGTAGGGGCATGCGCCCCTACAGCAGGGAAGCTGGCGACCGGTCTAGAGGTTCGCCTCAATCTCCGCCTTCTTGCGGATGTTGAGGGATATGCCTCCATTAAGCGTGGACTTTGTGACAAATTCTCGCTCAAGAAGTCCTTCAAGGGATGATTCAAAGGAGAGGACTTGTTTGCACAGATGATTCGAGAGCGTATCTACACCCACGGTGTTTCTCCCCCAGAATTTTCGGCGACGCAAGACCGCCAAAATCTGTCTAGCTCCAATATCGATTTCGATCTTGCGCGTAAAGCCGACAATCGCAACATCGAGGCCCTCTAGGATGGATGCATAGGAGTCGATGCCAAAGTAGTGACTGTGGGTCTGACGAACCGTCGCGACCTCGGATGAACCCACCAGCACGACCTCGTACCCCTTGCTTGCAGGAAAGTTTCGCTCGTACTCGCTGTACGACTTGACGGCATCAGAAGGCAGGCGGCTAACGATGTCCCAACTAACGAACGCACCAGCATTCCAGTCGAACACCAGTATCCAGTTGTTAAGGCCGCCAGCGTTCTTTCTTTCTTTCTCTGTCAGCGTCTTGATGATGTCTTCGTTGACGAAGCTATCGAAGACCTTGTGCGTGTCGGCCTTAGTGATTATCTCCTCGCAGACACTTCTGAGTTCGTCGATGCGAATTCGAAGCTCCAACGGAGGCTCCCGACCGGCTTCATGCTCATAGAAGGCGTCGGAAAGGCACTTGAAGTACTCAAGTACCTTTGCATGCCCTTCCCCTTCCTTGAGGTGGTGCCCATAGATAACGGAAGTACGTTCGATACTCTCAGCCCAGTAGTGCTGGACGCGACTACGAATCTGAAGTTCGAGATTGACGCCGTTCCTTTCAAGGAGCACGTGCAACGCCCTGTAGCCAGTAACGTCGCGTCCCTTCTCTCTGTAATCTGTGAATCGCTTGATGGCGAACACGTCCTGCTTCGCCACCTGCTCTTCTAAGAATCGCTTAAGTGCGTCCACTTCGTCATTAGTCTGGACAATGATTCGACACCCGCCGATGTCCTGGAGCTGCGACAGTCGGACTGTGAGGCGGTTCAATTTCCTTGCAATCTGTGGCTTTCGCTTGAGTCGTTGCGCTATGTAGTAGCTAGCACCGTAATTGCTAAGCAGATGCTGCAACTCGACCGTTGTCTCAGATAGAGGTTGGAGGTGAGCTCCGCGATAGGAATCGAAGATGTCGTCCATCTCGATTACATCAATTTCGTCCTTGTACTTGCCCGTAGCCAATGCCCGGCCAGCCTTGTCAATTTTAGCTTTCGAAAGTTCCATTTCACACGGTCCCTATCCGTTTAGGCGCAAAGCGCAGTGAGAGCTCTTGGATGTTGGCACAGCCAGACAACCTGTGCCATAGGTTGCCTGAAGAGGCAGTGCTAACCGCCGCTGTAACGGTTCTGCACCGATTCGGGGAACGTGCCGATAGCACGCTCTCCCACGCTGATTATCGCGTCGCCAGCTGTCGGCATGGCCGGGACGGGACCAATAGCAGGTTGGGCCTGAGCGGAGCCGGGCAAGCCCGCCCCGGGTTGCATGTCGCGCTGCTGCTTGTAGGGGTTGTAGACCGGCCCGTGGCGCGCAAGGGTGCGGCACTCAGGCTGCGAAAGGTCGTAACGGGTGCCCTGCTCTGTCATGCACGTACACGACGCCTCAGAGCGGTTTCCATTGCCGTCAAGACCTTCCATGCTGGACATGCAGATCAGCTGTGGATCGGTGGTAATGGCGCGCTGGTCATAGATGGGCGCTGTCCAGGGCATCGTTCCGAAGCGCGGCAGATGTGCTTTGGCGTAGTCGGTGGGCGTTTCGTACACGCGCGCCGCGTCCGCACCCACCGTCGCTACGCTCCCGGCAGTTGCGGCCGCACGCGTGATCGGTTCGGTAGCCGGTGGACGTCCGCCCTCTACACCAGCGATCTTGGCAGCGAAGTACCACCTGACGACAAGCAGCAAGACGGCCAGCGCAACGACGCCGACCATGACCCAGCGTATCCACATGGGAAGCTGACGCTTCGTCGTGACCATGGTGGTGCTGGTGTAGTAGTCAAAGACGTACTTGGGGCGGACCCAATCAACGGTGTCACTACACGCGGTCTGGACATTGCTCTGGTACTGGTTCCAGCGCTTGAGCTTGGTCTTTGAGCGGATGATCGATGTCTGCCGGACATGGACGTGCTCTTCGTACAGGCCTCGCAGGAAGGGATCAAGCTGCAACCCCTGCTGCGCGATCAAGATGAAGTCAAAGCCACGGTGACGGTGGCGCGCCATGGCCTCAACGTGTGGCGGTACCTTTGCACCCGGGTTGCGGTTTGGAAGCGCCGTGTAGCACTCATCAAGGAGGATGACAGCGCCATCCGGCAGCTGCTCCCACTCGGCCGGATTCTCTAGATAGGTGAAACCTGCCTTGCCATAGTCGAGATCCTTGACGCCGTGGGCGTAGATCGCCCTGCCCTCATTCTTGAACTTGAACGCTTTGTCCAGGGCGTAGGCGGTTTTGCCATGACCGGGCTGGCCGGTTACGAGGTAGAGAGCCATCAGGACCCCAGCTTTGACAGGATTGCTGCTTGGGCGCGAGCAGCGGCCCATGCAGAAAGGATCATGGTGACGGCGATGCCAAAGCCAGTGGCGTCCCAGTACGCAACGAGCACTGGACCAAGGCCGGCGACCTTGCCTGCGATGAACGCTTTGAGGGGGGGCATTGCAATTTCGTGAGTCACCAAGCCGATGCCGAACGCAAGGAGCACGCGACCAAGGATGCCCGGGAGGTACTGACGAAGGCCCTGCAGCAGCATGCTGACAAGAGCGCCGATGATCAAAGGCATTACGACTTACCTCCACTGACGAGAATGAAGACGCTTACGACCGCCGCGCCCAAAATGCAGATGGCCCTCAGTACCGCGATGTAGTTGCAGAAGAATGCGGGGGGAGACGCCATGGCCTCAGCGAAGCCAGCGGCCATGCCAGTGCCACCCCCAGTAGCGAATCCGATGCATCCGCCCCCGCCGCCGCCAATGCCGGACTGATCCAAGTCGTCGACGCTGAGCTTCTTGACGGATAGAACCTTGGTGTCGTTAGCAGATGACCCCGCGCCGGGGTCCTGCGACATGCCGCCAACCATGGTCCATGCAGGCTGCGCATTACCGTTGCCGTTGTTGCCTTGGGCAAGCTTTTCGGTCGCGCAGGCGGTGCGCCACTGCATCAGAAGTCCGCTGTACTCAACCGCATCGCACTTCTCGCCGGTACAGACAGGCGCGGCGTTGCAGGTTCCCCCAGCGACATTGCGATTCTTGCGGGTGTTGCAGTCGATGCGCCATTGGATGCGCGCCTGCCCGCACATGATGGGAGACCCGCTGCAAGTAGGCGGTGTTTTGCAATCGTCGCCGCCCGAGAATTCGTCCTTTTTCTTCCCGTCAGGGTCCTCGCCGCCTTCCTCCCCCTCATCAGGATTGCCGTCGCCGTCACGGTCCTTTTTGCAGGTTCCATCCTTGCCACGCACCTCGCCCTGGGCACACTGGCCGTCGCCGGGTAGGCACTTGCCGTCAGGGGACTTGATCTGCCCTGCGGGGCATTCGTTGTCCTTGTTCTTGCAGGTGCCATCCGCCTGCATGATCTTGCCGGACGGGCACGGCTCAGGCTCGCATTTGCCGAGCGAATTAGGCGACCTGCCCTGCGGGCACTTCCCCTCAGGCGGCTCGCATACGTTGAGTGCGGCGTTCCAGTAGTAGCCATCGGGCATGTGTTCGCAGTTGCTCTTTTCATCGTTCGGGCACAGGTCACCGGTGACGTTGAAAGTCATTGAGTTATCGGCGTTGCTATACCAAACGCCGTCGCAGCCATTCTGGCAACCGAGACTGCCGTTGCGTGCGGAGCCGCCGCCGGACGACCACGGGCCGACGCCGGTATACGCGGGACGGCTGGCACAGCTGTCCTTGAAATCGAATCTCTGAGTGCACGCTACGCCGCTGACCCACGGCAGCGTGGTGCTGTTGCGATAGTTGAAGCACGCCCAGTACGACTTTGGTGTATCGGTTCCCGTTGCGTCGCGCTTGCGGCAAATAGGATTGCGACGAAGGTTCGTGTTCGAGGCCACGGCCGCTGCAGCAACCGGAACACAGGCGGCATACGCAGCGCCCTCATCGGCATATGTCTGGGCGAACCCGACTCGCGGCAGGAGCGTGAGTAGGCACGCCACGGCGATGTGTGCCGCAATTAACCATCCAGCGCGAGCCATATAGCCCCCAGCATGCCAATCATCACGAAATATCCGGCGTACGCCATGGCGTGTCCCCTAATTGAAAAAGGGGCGGGTTTCCCCGCCCCTACTGTCGACCTGGGCTCAGCCGCCGGAGGCGCGCTGGCCCTTCTTGATCAGTACCACCACGCCGCACAGCGTGAGAACCGCAGCGCCGATCAGGTACAGCTCGGCCTTGTCCATCCCCTCGGACGCCGCAGCGGCCAGTTCACCGGCAAATGCCGGGGCGGCGACCATGGCAGTGGCAGCGACGGCAGCGGCCTTGGTGGCGACGCCGCGCAGCTTGGAACGCAGATTGATCTTGTTCATGACTCTCTCTCTTGGTTGGGATTTAGCCGCCTGTGACCCGGCGGGCTTGCCGGATCATGAAACCGACCCCCCAGCATCCCGCGATGGACGCGGAGATGAGCAGGGCCTCTGAAACGCTGATGGGCGGCAGCAACATCGGCGCTGGTCCATAGAAGGGGTACGCGCACTGACCGGTAGAGGCATCAAAATCAGCCTGTTTGCAGTACAGCGTGAGAACGGTCTCTTCCATGGGAACTCCTATGGCTCACGCCCGCGCTAAAGCACTGGCGTGAGCCGTGTTGGATTACGGAGCGGCGCTGGGACGCAACGAGGGCTTGCCAAGCTGGCGCAGCACGGTGAACTTGCTGAGCGATGCAACGCCCTTGTTGACCTGCAACATCGATTCGATGTCGAGCTCGTACTCGCCTTCGGGATAGCCGTGCTGCCCCTTGTCCAGGCGAACATCGAACGGGTAGGCGAATCCACCTGCCTCCAGCCGGGCCTTCTGCTTGCGCGTGGTGTATTCGACGTTGTCACCAGCGTCGTTCTTGAAGCTGCCGCCGCGCTCATCGATTTCGTTCTTCAGGACAGTGACTTTGACGCTCATGGTGTTACCCCTCTTGGGTTAGTTGTACGGCCGCGATTTCGGGCCAATGCGCTGCTGTGTCACCTGTTGCCCACCTCGGCAGCTTTGGCGAGGTGCAGGATTCGATCACCGCCTGCAACGCATCGGGCGTTGGGCAGTTCTTAACGATGAATGTCAGGGTTGCGCCGTACTGGCGGCGGAGGTGGCGACGTGCGCTCTTCCACGTTGCCTCCACTGCGGCTTTCGTGATTTCAAGGCGGGTCGCGACGCAGTGGAGAAACTTCAGCACCGGGTACGCACCGAGCAGGTAGGACGCCGGATCACGCAGCAGATCGAGGGACAGTTCTTTGCGGTTGGAGTTGCGGAACTGAGCTTCGTAGCGCACCCATTCGGATCCCTTGTCGCCCTGCTCCCTGCCCTTCTCGTACACCCGCAGTTGCTTTTCAGACTTCTTGCCGCCGACATAGAACGTCTTGCCGTCGCCGCTATCATGGTCGTCCACCGTCTGTGCCTTGGGGCGCTGACCGCGATTGTCGAACTCGCCCTCGGCATACCACTGCTGTGCGAGGCGCAGTGGATACTTGCCGATCAGGTCATCTGCGCACACGTCCACACGGGTTAGTCTTCCCGCGCAGCTTTCGAGCTTCGCTCGAAGCTCCAGCCACCGCTTCGCATGGCCGCAGCGCGCTGCGCTCAGGGTCTTGCAGCCGTCACCGGTGAGCTCGATCCGGGCGGTATATGTGCCATCAGCGCGACGGCACTCCTCGCCTCCGAGTTCGATCATGCCCACGAACTGCTTGCTCGCGTTGATGATCTTGACGCGCCATGTGTAGAAGCGACCGCCGCTCGCGGTGTCGTCCAGTTCGAGCCCAAGCCCGGCGAAGAACCAGCAGAAAACTTGCAGTGCCGCAACGCGGGCGTTATCCGCGCTGGCGTCGATCCACTGGCGTACTTCGTCCTGGCCGTCGCGTTCAAGGAACCCGGTTTCGCGTAGAGCCGCGAACAAATCCACCGAAGCTGAAAGCCAGTCAATGCCGACCGTCAGGGTGCCATCCTCGTTCCTGAATTCACTGACTCCCCTGTTAGACGAGGGGAGTCCTGCCGTCGCTGGCGCGCCGTCAGCCATGATTCGCCCCCTGTTGTAGGATCAAAGAACCAATCAGGGAGGAACACACGATGCCAAAGCCGCCAGCTGCCAACTTGGAACATTTGGGCGCGACCATTGACGCGCTCGCAACGACGAATGCCATGATGTTCATGCTGTTGGCATCCCAGGGCCAAAGCGATGCTGCGCTTCGATTACTTGACCGGATGGCGAAGATTCCTGCGGGAGACGACCCTGTCGGCAACGGGCTTCGTGCGACGGTTGCAGATGCGACTGCGAAAGCGATTCGCGGGCTTCGAGAACTAGACGGAGCATCAGCCCCGATTGGCTTACCAGCCATGCGTTGAGCGGACGATCAACCACGAATCACCTCCGCGCGCTCGGCGAAGCCAGCGGCGGCCAGCAGGTCGCCACGCTTCGTGGCGTCGATTTCGTTACGAAAGAGTTCGGCCAGCGCTTCGGCCTGTGCTTGTGCCTCGCGGGCAGGGTTCGGCCGGGCGGCTTCGATGGTGTCGCGCAGATTGCGCGGGAGGACTGCCACGCCGTAGGCGATGGCGACGGTGCAACCAATCAGCACGAGGACAATCAGATGTGCCGTCACTGGAAGAGCCTCCCGAGGTTCCGGCGATAGCGCAGGTATGCGAAAACGCCCTTGATCGCTGCGGCGATCAGGACCGGTATCAAGATCACGAAAGGACTCATGCGCCCTACCCCTCCCCTAGCCCCTAGAACCCCGCCAGCGGCCTAGGGGGACCGGCTGGCGGGTGTCCACCGCCGGTGGACAGGTGGGAAAGTACACTGGGGGTGGACAACATGTCAACGATGGGTGGACACATGAATTTCGAGGACATCCTCAACCGCGCAGTTGAGGCCAGCGGTGCGGCGTCTGACAGCGATCTTTCCCGGAAGCTAGGCGTGTCACGTCAGGCCGTGAGCAACTGGCGGGGCGGTAAGAAGTTTCCGGACACCGTGACGTGCGCAACTATCGCGGGTATTACCGGAATTCCCCTTGCCCAGGTGCTTGGCGTGGTCGGAGAGGCGCGCGCTATCAGTCGCGAGGAGAAGGCGGTGTGGCGGCGACTTGCCGCGACCGCAATGGCCCTAGCGCTAGGGGTAGGCTTCGCCTCGCCTCGCGACGTACAGGCGGCCGTGGGTCATTCCGCGAGCGACCCTGTATACATTATGCGAAATGACGTTTGGCAGGCTGAAGCTGGTCCGGCTGTGGATCAAGTCTTCCCTCCCTTCCCTGGAACCGAACAAAGACGAGATTGAGGCCACATGTTCACCCTGAGGGCTACAGCCTTGAACCATGCGACATGACCTGCTCGTCGCTGACCTGCAACATCGCCCGCGAATGGCGGCTGATGATGGAGGAAGCGTGGCTACGGACGACGCGATAATGGATTCCAGCGTCGTAGACCTGCGCGAACGCGTCAGAATTTGCAGAGACCGGCTACTGCTCCCGGCAACGCTGCCAGCCGCCCGCATGAGCATGGATTTGCTCCCATCCATTCGGGAGCTTTCGGAACGCTTGACCGCCGATACATGCGGTTCCCGAACGTTTGGAGGCGTCTGACCCCAAGGGCGGCAGGTTGATCACCTTGTCCGAAGGACCCGGGCGCCCAGCGCGTTGGGCCTCAGCTGACAGACTGCGCGCCTCAACGCGTTCGCAATACGCCTTCATGCTCGGATGCGGGTGATTCGGCCATGCCAATTCTTGGCAGTTGAAGGGCGTGGTGCTCTTTGACATCGAGTTGTAGGCAGCCTTGGCCGCCGTAGGCAACGGCTTGGGTCTGGGGCCCGTTGCAGAGTGCAACTGAGCCTGCGAAGACCAGGCAAGCGAAAAAAGCAGCAATCCTGCTGAAATCCTTTTGAGCATGAGCTTCCCCTTGTAGCTGGGGGAAGCTTACCGCCTCAATCGTACCGCTGGTGAGTTCCCTGCCCGGCTCGAACATCAGGCGCACGCGCAATCTCGACTCGCGCGGCGCCTGTGCTCAACTCAAGCCGACGCTGCAGCCGCAATCTTGATCGACTTGACGTTCACAAACTCCTTCAGACCTTCCGGGCCGTGCTCGCGACCATACCCCGACGCCTTCACCCCACCGAACGGAAGCGATGGAGATGCCACGTCGAAGGTATTGATGAAGACCATGCCCGTATCAAAGTACTTGCTGGCCAGTTCCCGGGCGCGCTGCACGTCGCGGCTGAAGATGCCGCCGCCCAGGCCGTAGCGGCTGTCGTTGGCGATGCGCATCGCATCCTCATCGTTCTCGGCGCGGATGATGGCCGCAGCAGGGCCGAACAGCTCATCTTCGTAGGCCACCTGCCCCGGCGCCACATCCGCCAGCACCGTGGCCGGGTAGAACCAGCCGGTGCGGTCTGGTACTTCGCCGCCAACCACCAGACGTGACCCCTGGGAGACACTCTTGGTCACCTGTTCGTGCAGCTTGTCGCGCTGCGCCTTTGAGACCATGGGGCCGAGCTGGGTGTCGTCGGCATTCGGATCGCCCATCCGGATCGCTTCGAACGCCTTTGCATAGCCGCTGACGAAGGCGTCGTAGTTCTTCTTTGTCACGATGAAGCGCTTGGCATTGACGCAGGTCTGCCCGTTGTTGAACAGGCGGCCTTTCACACAGGTCGCCACCGCCAGATCCAGGTCGGCATCGTCCAGCACCAGATAGGCGTCGTTGGAGCCCAGCTCAAGCACGGTCTTCTTGAGGGCCGCGCCCGCCTTGGCAGCCACGGTGCGTCCCGCCGCCTCGCTGCCGGTCAGGGTCACCGCGCGCACCAGATCGTTTTCCACGATGTCATTGGATTGGTCGTGGCTGATCAACAGCACCCCGAACAGCCCCTTGGGCAGCCCGGCGCTTTCGTAAATATCGCGGAGCAGCAGCCCACTGCCGGTGCAGCTCTCGGCATGCTTGAGCAATACGCCATTGCCGGCCATCAGGCTGGCGATGGAATAGCGGATCGCCTGGTAGGCAGGGAAGTTCCATGGCTGAATACCGTACACAACGCCGATGGGCGCGTGGGTCACGATGCCTGTGGCACCGTCCACGTCGCGCTCATCATCGGCCAGAGCGACCGGACCCTGCTTGGCGGTGTAGTCACAGATAGCGGCACACAGCTCGATTTCGGTGCGGCTGTCTTCAATGAGCTTGCCGACCTCGTCGGTCATCAGCTGTGCAAATTCTTCCTTGCGCTCACGAAGCGCCTTGGCGATGTTCGCAATCATCTTTGCGCGCTCATCCAGGCTGCGCAGACGCCATTGCAAATAGGCTTCATGGCTTGCCTTCACGACGGCGGCGGCTTCGGCGTCAGACATGTAGGAATAGGTGGCGAGCACTTCTTCGGTCAGCGGATTGATCGTGGTGAGTTGCTTGTTGGGCATGGAAAGAGACTCTTCACTTCAAAAGGCGGTCCGTAAAGGGTCGCTTTCGTGCAGTTCCTCTGCCGTGAATTCTTCAGCGACGCGCATCACTGGAAGTTCACTGGCTCGCATTGCTTCAGTGTGCGTTCGGGACGGGAGCATCAGGTGTGTTTCGCATCGCTGCCTGGCATCTCAGTAGAAATACTGACCGCAGGACAGTGGATACGCGCTTGTCGCGGTGCGGCATGCAGACGACAGTAGTCATGGAACCTTATGAGCCCATTGCCATGCGCCTGATGCCTTGCGTGTCCTCGCTTTCGCTGATGTCGATCCTGCTGCTTCCCGCCTGCCAGCGCCAGGAGAACCCGCCTGCCCGGTCGGAAGCCGCGCCAGCGCCGTCACCGGAGTCCCGCCCCGCCACAGCTGACGACCAGGATCAGGCAGAGGCGCGCGCGATTGCGAAGGAGGCCTACATCTATGCGTTTGCGATGCTCGAGAATTACAACACGCTCTACAAGCAGGTGGCCTCGCCCGAGGCCCCGGAGTACGTCGGCGGCTTCGGCAGGTTCCGGCACTATTCCGAGCTGTACACGCCGGACAACCACGACGTGGTGACGCCCAACAACGATACGCCCTACTCCTGGGCCTGGCTGGATCTGCGCGCGGAACCCTGGGTCGTGACCGTGCCCAAGGTGCCCGAGGGGCGTTACTACGTGCAGCAGTGGGTGGACCTGTTCACCTACAACTTCGCCTATATCGGTTCGCGCGCGACCGGCAACGGGGCGGGCAGCTATCTGATTGCCGGGCCGGGCTGGAAAGGCGACAAGCCGGCGGGCATCAAGGAGGTGTTTCCATCCGAAACATCGCTGGTCCTCACGCTCACGCGCACCGCGTTGAACAGCCCTGGGGACATCGCCAACGTCAAGAAGATCCAGGAAGGGATGAAGCTGCAGCCTTTGAGCAGTTACCTGAAGACCCCGGCGCCTCCGGCGGCGCCGCAGATCGAGTTCCCCCCGTATGACGCTGAAAAGGCGCATTCGCACGACTTCATCCGCTATCTGAATTTCCTGCTGCAGTTCACCCAGCCGACGAATCCGGACGAAGCTGGGCTGATGGCGCGTTTCGCCAAGATCGGTATCGGTCCCGGGCAGCCCTTCGATGCCGCTGCGCTGAGCCCGGCCCGTCTGGCCGCCATCGATGCCGGCGTCGCCGACGCGAAGGCGGCGATGGCCGAGAAGGCCAAGGCGACGCTCTCGTCCAATGGCCTGTTCGGCTCGCGCGCGTTCCTGAAGAACGACTACCTCACCCGTGCCATCGGGGCCGAGAAGGGGTTGTATGGAAACTCGATCGAGGAGGCGTGGTATGGCGGGTATGTCGGCGACGGCAACGCGCTGTCGATGATCCACTTCAGCAAGGATGCCCTGCCCCCGGCGAAGTTCTTCTGGTCGGTCACGCTGTACGCGCTTCCGGACCGTTTCCTGTATGCCAACGACCTGAAACGCTACTCCATCGGCGACCGTACCCCCGGGCTCAAGTACGACGCCGACGGCGGGCTGACGCTGTATATCGGCCACGCCTCCCCCGGGAAGGAGAAGGAGAGCAACTGGTTGCCGGCGCCGGCCGGCCCCTACAGCGCTGTCGGGCGTGTTTACGGCCCGAGCCGCACCGCCATCGAAGGCAAGTGGAACCTGCCTCCCCTGCAGCCGGTGCCGAACCCGACCCCCTGATTCAAGGAGAGATGCATGTACCATCATCGAATTCGATCGGCTACGGGAATCGGGATGCTGCTTGCCCTGGCCAGCGGCATGATGCTCAGCGCCTGCGGCGAGCGATCGTCCGACAATGAGAAGGACCGCGACGCCGCGGCAGGTCACGCCCCCGCCGCATCCCCTGCTGCTTCCGCCGTAGCGGCAGACACTGCCGCGCTGGAAGAAGCCAGGACGATCGCGCGCGACGCCTACGTCTACGGTGTCCCGATGGTGGACACGTACAAGACCGTCTATGCGTTCAACGTCGACACCTCCAACCCGCAGTACAAGGGGCCGTTCAACGCCATCCTGAATATCGCCCGGGTGTTCACCCCGGACGACACTGCATTCGTGACGCCGAATTCGGACACGCCCTACTCCTTTGCCATGCTGGATCTGCGGGCAGAGCCGGTGGTGATCACCGTGCCCAGGATGGCGAAGGAGCGTTACTTCGTCTTCCAGTTGATGGATCTGTACACCTTTAATTTCGACTACATCGGCAGCCGCACGACCGGCAATGACGGCGGCAGCTTCCTGATCGCCGGGCCGGGCTGGAAGGGTGAAGCGCCCAAGGGCATCACCAAGGTGATCCGCTCGGAGACCGACCTGGTCAGCGTGGTTGGCCGCACCCAGCTCTTCAATGCGGCAGACCTGGAGAACGTGAAAAAGATCCAGGCCGGCTACAAGGTACAGCCGTTGTCAGCGTTCGCCGGGACGCCCGCACCGCCGCCGGCGCCCGCCATCGCATGGATCACGCCCACGCCGCCTGCGCAGGATCGGACATCGCTGGAGTTCTTCAACCAGCTGGCGTTCCTGCTGCAGTTCGCGCAGCCGCCGCACCTGAGTGAGGCTGCCCTGCGCGAACGCTTCGCCACGCTGGGTATCGAGCCGGGCAAGCCCTTTGATGCGAACCGCCTGCCGCCGCCGATGCAGGCCGCGCTCAAGGAGGGCATGGCGGAAGGGCAGAAGCAGATCGATGACAAGCGCGCATCGCTTGGCGGCAAGACCGATGCCCTGTTCGGCAGTCGGGACTTCCTGAAGAACGACTACGTCGCCCGTGCCACCGGGACCCAGGTGGGCATCGGTGCGAACTCCCGCGAAGAGGCGATGTACCCCATCCTGGACAAGGATTCCGAAGGCCAGCCCCTGGACGGCAGCAAAGGCGCCTATACCCTGCGCTTCGCCAAGGACCAGCTGCCGCCCGTGGACGCCTTCTGGTCGGTCACCATGTACGGGCTGCCGCAGCAGCTGCTGGTCAAGAATCCGATCAACCGCTACCTGATCAATTCGCCGATGCTGGCTGGATTGAAGAAGGATCCCGACGGTGGTCTGACGATCTACATCCAGGCCGATTCGCCCGGCAAGGAGCGGCAGGCCAATTGGTTGCCCGCTCCCAAGGGACCGTTCGTGATGTTCATGCGCTACTACCGCCCGCAGCCGGCGCTGCTGGAGGGCCGCTGGACCACACCCGCCGTGATCAGAACGACCGACGGCGGAGCAGCAGCGAAACAAGCCGATCAGTGACCCGGCTACCGATCCCCGGGCGCCCGATCATCGCCGGTGTCGATCTGCCATGTCAGCTCGAACGTCAGCGCCAGCCGCTGACCTGGCTGGAGGTGGTTCGGTGCCAGCGTGAACCCATCGGGCGGGCCGGTCTGTGGCTCCACGCAGGTGGCGTGCGCGGCGCCGTCGTAGACCACCCAGTGTTCGGTGTCCGCTCGCATGCGCAGCCGCTGGCCGGCTGAGACGAGTACCACGTCGACGGGGCTTACAAAGCAGTCATCCCATGGCCCGGGCGCCGGACGCACGCAGGGCAAGGTAGCGATGCCCTCCCCGTCCCGGGGGTACATCGCCTTGGGAGCGAACAGCAGTCGGTCCGGTTTGCGGAACCAGGGATGCCAGCCGAGTACGGATGGCATGGGCTGGTCGCCAGCCTGCACGGCCAGATGCAGATCGAGGCCGTCGGAACGCATCTGGATGGCCTGTGTCGCTGTGCCCCCGAACGGCCAGTAGCGATCCTCAGGAAGCTCCAGCGACAACATGGCGCTATCCGCCCCGAGACTGTCGACCTGCCACGGCCGTGAAAAACCCACCCCGTGGATCGCATGCCCGCCGAAGTTCGTCGGCAGCGCATATCGGTTTCCATCAAACACAAAGCGCCCGCGCCGCAGGCGCCCCGCCCACGGCACCATCGGATAGCACCCCCATCCGATCGCAGCTGCCCCACCCTCCTGCTCGCCCACCAGCCAGTCCACACCGTCGTACCGCATCTGGGCAATGCGTCCACCGGCGTCCGGTGCAAGCGCGACCTCCAGCCTGCCTGCCCGCAACCAGTACAGGCGCCCAGCAGGCAACGGCGCCTGCGCATCGTCTTTCGGTGATGCGGTTTCAAGCGCCATACGGATCGATCGTCCGGATGCTGCCGTCCGCCTCCATCTGCAGCGGCGTGCACTTGACCGAGCGCAGGTGGGTCACGCCGCCGGACAACAAGGCGTCGTGATAGAAGAGGTACCACTGCCCCCCAAACGCGCAGATGGAGTGATGCGTGGTCCAGCCCACCACGGGTTTGAGGATCACGCCGGTATAGGTGAACGGTCCATATGGGCTGTCACTGATGGCGTAGCACAGCAGGTGCGTATCGCCGGTCGAATACGAAAGGTAGTACCGCCCCTGGTATTTGTGCAGCCACGGCCCTTCGAAGAACCGACGCGCATGGTCGTCAGCCCGCAGCGGCTGTCCGTGCTCGTCCAGGATGACGATCTCGCGCGTGGGCTCCGCCAGCCGTGTCATGCCCGCGTCCAACCGGCCGACTCGCGGGCCGAGTGCCGGCGCGTCGCCGGTGGGCTCCTCATGCGCCACATCAAAGCGGTTGTCCCGGTACTTCTGCAGTTGGCCGCCCCATATGCCGCCGAAGTAGAGGTAATGGGTGCCGTCATCATCCTCGTACACGGCCGGGTCGATCGAGTACGTGCCCTCCATCGGCTCGGGCTCCGCAGTGAACGGGCCCTCTGGGTGATCTGCCACCGCGACGCCGATGCGGAACATGCCCTGCGCGTCCTTGGCCGGGAAGTACAGGTAGTAACGGCCGTCGCGATGCGCCGCATCCGGTGCCCACATCTGCTGCGCGGCCCAGGGCACGTCGCGCACATGCAGCGCCACGCCGCAATCGGTGGCCTCGCCCTCGGGGGAGTCCATCCGCAGCACGTGGTAATCCTCCATGCGGAAGTGGCCACCCTCGTCGTCGAAGGGCGCGCCGCCGTCGATATCGTGCGACGGATAGATGTACAGGCGCCCTTCGAATACATGGGCCGAGGGGTCGGCCGTGTAGATGTGGGTCACCAGCGGCGGGGAGATGGCATGCGCCTTGAGCTGATCAAGAGTGGGTCCCTGCCGACGCAGGTGCAGGTCCTGCTCGATGCGCGTCTCCATGCGCTTGTCGATCTTGTAGAAGAAGAGCAGCGCGACCGCGACCAGGAACGGCAGGGAGCAGTAGATGCTTACGGTCAGGCGGATGCCGTCCACCACGGCCTGGGGCTGTTGTTCCGCGCCGGCCTGATAGCCGTGGTGCGCAAGAATGCCGGCAACCAGCGCACCGCCGATGCTGAGCCCGATCTTCAGCCCGCACAGCATCGCGGAGAAGATGATTGCCGTGGCGCGGCGATGGTTCTTCCATTCGGAGTAATCGGCCACATCGGCGATCATCGCCCAGAGCAGCGGGATGGTGATGCCGTAGCAGAACCCGTGCAGCATGAAGGCGCCAAAGGCCACCCCCACCGCTGTAGGCGGAAACAGGTAGAACACCAGCAGGAACACGGTAGAGACCAGCAGCGCGCCACCGAACACATCACGCTTGCCGAAGCGGTCGGCCAGGCGCCGGGAGACCCCAATGCCCAGGATCATGCAAAGGATGCCGCAGGCGTTGAACAGGCTGAAGGCCGAGGTCGCCGGATCCTCCGGCCAGGTGAAGCCGGACAGGCCCCATCCGTTGAGGGTCGCGTTCAATCCGCCGATGAAGCGGTTGAAACCGGAAGTATCGAGAAAGCCCGCCAGCGCGGCCTCGCTCATGTAGTACTGGAAGTAGTAGATGTAGGTGCCGCCCTTCAGGGCCAGGTTGATGAAGACCAGCACCGTCAGGGCCAGCATCACCTTCCACGGCCGGTTGTGCAGCAGGTCGGACAGGTCCTGTAGCACCCCGCCGGTCTGTTCCTTCGCCGGCACGATGCGCTCACGGGTGGTGGCGAAGGTGATCAGGAAGAACAGCGTGCCCACCACCGCGAACACGGTCATCACCCGTTCGAACCCCTGCACGCGATCCCCGTCGCCCAGGATCAGCACCAGCGGCAACAGCAGGACCTGGATGATGAACTGCGCGATCATCACCGCCACGAAGCGGTAGGCCGAGAGGCTGTTGCGCTGGGCCATGCTGCCGGTCAGCACGCCGCTGAGCGCGGAGTACGGCAGGTTGTTGGCCGCGTACACGAACATCAGCAGGCCATAGGTCACCACTGCATAGAGGACCTTGCCCTGTGCGCCCAGGTCCGGCGTGCTGAAGGCGAGCAGTGACAGCACGCCGAACGGGATCGCCGTCCACAGGATCCAGGGCCGGAACTTTCCCCAGCGGCTGGCGGTGCGGTCGGCGGCAATGCCGATCAGCGGGGTGAACACGAAGGCACCCAGCAGGCCGATCACGAAGATGATGGTGGCCGCCGTGGCGGGCGGCAACCGGTACACATCGGTATAGAAGAACGCCAGGTAGGTGATCAGCGTCTGGAAGATCAGGTTGGCCGCGAGGTCGCCCAGGCTGTAGCCCAGCTTCTCCCGGACGGACAGCGTGTGCTCGGGGGTCTCCCCGTGGCGGGTATCAGTCACGATTCGCCTCCACGGTGAAGCGGCTCCGCACGCGGGCATCGGCGCTTGAGCCGCCTATCCGTACCTCATACGCCCCGGGCGGCACGGCATAGGTGCCGCGCGCGTCGTCGTACTCGCGCAGCGCCTGCTGCGCCTCGAGATCGAACGCCACGGTGCGCCGCTCGCCCGGCGCCAGATGAACGCGCTGGAAGCCGCGCAGCGTCTGTTGCGCATCGCCTGCGCCGGCCGCCAACCGCCGGACGTACAGCTGCACCACTTCATCGCCCGCACGCTCGCCGGTGTTGGCCACCTCCACCTGCACCTTGAGCGCGCCCTTGTCGGCGATGCGCGGCGCATCAAGGCTCAGTTTGCCGTAGTCGAAACGGGTATAGGACAGCCCGTAGCCGAAGGGATACAGCGGCGTGCCGCGGAAGTAGCGGTAGGTGCGGCCCTCCATCGCGTAATCATCAAATGCGGGCATCACCTGGTCTGCGCTGTAGAACGTTACCGGTAGCCGGCCGCCCGGGTTGACGTCGCCGAACAGCGCTTCGCCCACGGCGGTGCCGCCGCGTTGCCCGGGATACCAGCTCATCAGGATCGCGGACAGGTTCGCCTGGGCCCACTCCACCGCCAGCGCCGATCCTCCCGTCAGCACCATCACCACCGGCGTGCCCGTGGCGTGCAGCGCGTCCAGCAGGGCGCGCTGGGTGGCGGGCAGGCGCAGGTCGGTGCGGTCGCCGCCGGCGAAGCCCGGATAGTTGACCGTCATCTCTTCGCCTTCCACGTCGCCGGTCAGGCCGCCGACGAACACCACCACATCCGCGCTGCGGGCGGCATCGACGGCTTCGTCGAACGGCGGCTTCGCCCCGGGCATGCGCCAACCCAGCCGCACGCCGGCGTCGCGCTCGTTATCGAAGTACTCCAGCGCGAGCTCATAGGCGCGGCCCGCCTGCAGGTCCAGGTCGACACCGTCGCTGCGCAGGCGATCGCTGTTGGCCCAGTGGTCCAGCACCCGCTTGCCATCCACGTAGAGACGGAAGCCGTCGTCGGCGGCCGCCTCGATCCGGTAGCGGCCCGAGACTGGCGGCAGCAGCTGGCCCCGCCAGCGGATACTGAAGCCATCGTTGGGAATGCCCTGCCCCGGCGACGCTTCACCGCGGGCCAGCAGGTTGTCGGTGGGTGAACCCCGGTCCCAGCGGAAACCGATCTGCGCATCGGTGCGGACCAGGGCCGGCGTCCCTGACAGATCGGGCGTGCGGAAGTACTCACCGCGCAGGCCACGTTCCGGGGAATCGGCGGACGGCCGCAGGTACGCTGCCTCGATCAGCGGTGTCGCACCGGGATCGTCGCGCCCTTCGACCAGGTCAACGCCGCGTGCGTACTGCACCTCCACCCCCTTCGCCGCGTCACGGATCCCCTGCAGGATCGTCACCGGTGCCGCCGGTGTGCCGAAGTAGTTGCCGAGCAATGCCATGGTGTCATCGGCAGTCGGGCCGACCACGGCAATGCGCTTGAGGGTGCGTGACAGCGGCAGCACGCCATCGTTCTTCAGCAGCACCAGCGATGCCTGTGCGGCCTTCAGGGCCAGCGCATCATGCGCCGGTGCCTGGTTCACCGAGGCGGGTATCCGCGCCCAGCGCACGCGCTCGGGCGGATCGAACATGCCCAGCCGCAACCGCGCGGTGAACAGGCGCGTCACCGCATCGTCGATCTCCGTTTCGCTGATCAGGCCCTGGCGTACGGCTGCGGGCAGCGTGGCGTACTCCTGGCCGCACTCCAGCTCGGTGCCGTTCTTGACCGCCAGCGCCGCGGCGGCGTCGCGGGTCGACACGATTTTGTGATGCTTCCAGATATCGACGATGGCCCAGCAGTCGGACACCACGTAGCCCTGGAAGCCCCAGTCCCGGCGCAGCACGTCGCGCAGCAGGAACTTGCTGGCGCTGGCGGACTCGCCGTACACCCGGTTGTAGGCGCCCATCACCGCGTCGACCTGGCCTTCCTTGACCAGTGCCTCGAAGGCTGGGAGGTAGGTGTCGTACAGGTCGCGCTTGCTGGGCCGTGCGTCGAAGTGGTGGCGATCCGCTTCGGGACCACTGTGCACCGCCAGGTGCTTGGCCGTGGCGTCGAGCTTGCGGTACACCGGGTCGTCGCCCTGCAGGCCGTGTACGAAGGCGACGCCCATGCGCGCGGTGAGGTACGGGTCTTCGCCGTAGGTTTCCTGGCCCCGGCCCCACCGCGGATCGCGGAAGATGTTGATGTTCGGCGACCAGTAGGTCAGGCCCTGGTAGCGGCCATGCGAGCCCTCGCGCACGAACTGGTGATGCTTGGCGCGTGCCTCGTCGCTGATGGTGGTGGCCACCTGCCCCATCAACGGCACATCGAACGTGGCGGCCAGCCCGATGGCCTGCGGGAACACCGTGGCCTGTCCTGCCCGCGCCACACCGTGCAGGCCCTCGTTCCACCAGTCGTAGGCCGGAACGCCCAGGCGCTCGATGGCCGGCGCGGCGTTCTGCATCTGGGCGGCCTTTTCCTCCAGGGTCATCTGCCCCACCAGCGCGGCGGCGCGGGTTTCAAAGCTGGCCGAGGTGTCCAGCCACGGCTGGGTTTCCGCGGCATGACCGGCGGTCGCCGCTGCCATGGCAGCGCACAGCACCAGGGTGCGGAAGGTGGGGCCACGACGGCCACTGCAGAGGTAAGGCGCACGCGTCATCATTTGCTCCTCAAGGCGCGCTCGTCGCGCGCGAATGGTCCCAGCAGCGCGCCGACAAAGCCGCCTGCGCGATCCGTACTCAACACCGTTCCGTCCACGTCGTCGGCGAGCGTCTGCCAGCCCTGCCCATCATCCGTGTCGAATGCGAACGCATAGCTGCCCCCGTCAGCGGCGATCTTCAGGCGCAGCGACGTGGACGCCGTCGCGGTGCGCGTGGCCAGGGTGCGGGTCACGCCGCTGCCATCGCGCCCTTCCAGGAAGATCGCCACGCGATCCCCGCCGAGGCTGCGCACGCCCAGGAAGTACCAGTAACGCTCGCTCTGGAACGCAGCAAGGCCCGCCGCCACACCCGTCGCCGGCCGCGTCATGTCGGTGCTGGCCTCGAAGCGCAGATGCTGCTGACGGCGGCCAAGGAAGGCGGGGTTGCGCAGCGTATCCAGGTTCTCCGGCAACGGATGCACGGCCAAGCTACCCGGACGCAGGCCCAGGTCTGCCCACGCCTGTTTGGGGACGCGTACCCGCAACCATCCCATGCCGAGCGTCGGTGCATCGAAGCCGTCGCGATCGACGAAGTTGCCGGTTGATGGGGCCTGCGAGGCATCGCCCTGCATCCACGACGGCGCCTTGACCACGTACGGAATGGCCTGGTTGGCCGGCAGGATCACCGGCCAGCCATCCCGCCATTGCACGGGCAGCAGATACGTCTCCCGCCCCGTGTTGTAGTGGCGCGTCTGGTAATTGCGACTGGCCAGGAACACCGCCCACCAGGCGCCGTCCGGACCTTCCACCAGATCGGCATGGCCGGCGTTGGTGATCGGCAGCGGCCGGTCGTACGGCAGGTCGCGCTGGGTAAGAATCGGATTGCCCGCATACGGGAGGTAGGGCCCCCAGACCTCGCGGCTGCGCAGGACCACCTGGGAATGCTGCGGCCCGGTGCCACCCTCGGCATCGGAAAGGTAGTACCAGCCATCGCGCTTGAAGACATGCGGACCCTCGATCCAGATCGGGTTCTTCGCCGGCTCCACCCCGCCGTCGATGAGCACCCTGCGCGGCCCCACCGGCTTGAACGCGGCCAGATCGATCTGCTGCATCCAGATGGCGCGGTGGCCTTCGTAGCGCTGCGGACCGGGTGGCACATCGTTGTTGACCAGGTAGACGGCGCCGTCTTCGTCGAAGAACAGCGACGGGTCGATGCCCTCCACGCTGGGCAGCCAGTGCGGGTCGGACCAGGGGCCGGCAGGGTCGCGCGCGGTCGCGATGAAGTTGCCGCCACTGTCGACGGCCGTGGTGACCACATAGAACATGCCGTCGTGGTACTCGATCGCCGGCGCGAAGATGCCGCGCGATACGTTCAATCCATCGAAGTCCAGCTGCGTCGGGCGGTCGATCACGTTGCCGATCTGTTTCCAGTGCACCAGATCGATGCTCTCGAATACCGGAATGCCCGGGAAGAACGTGAAGCTCGAATTGACCAGATAGAAGCGGTCGTTGGCGCGGACGATGCTGGGATCCGCATGGAAGCCGGCCAGGATCGGGTTGCGGTAGTGACCGGCGGGCAGCGGTGCTTCAAAGGCCGCGTCGTGACCCGAATAGTCGAACCAGTCGAAATAAACCGGCGGCGCAGACGCAGGCGCAGCGCCCAGTGGCGACACTGTCGCCGACAACAGCAGAACGACCGTGGCCATCAGCAGGCGCATCAGCGAACCTCCGCAGCGTTAAGGGAAAGCTCGAAGGGTCCGGCCGGCGCACCGCTGCTGTCGCGCAGCGTGCAGACCGGACCGTCCGCCCAGCAATAGCGCACACGCAACGCGCCGCTCCGGTCGTGCCGGCCGCTGGCCGGCTCCACGCAATCCATGCAATCCAACACAACCTCACGCCCCTCCAGCACCGCGTCGGCATAGCGGCAGTGCCGTGCATCGGCGTCACAGAGCTCGAATCCTATGGGGCCGTTCGCACCGGTCGTGACCAGGGTGCCGGTGACATTGTCGAACGCAATCCTTGCTTCGCCCTGCCCGCGCGACACGGTGCGAACCGTCGGGCCGGAAGGTGCCAGCGCCCGTTCGCCGTAGGCCACGTGACGTGCCACCCGGGCCAGGCGCCGGCCCAGCTCCTGTTTGTTGGGCGGGTGGATGTCGTACGCATCGCCGATGTCGATGGCCACCGCGAGCCCGGTAAGCGGGTCTTCCGCCGCGACGCGACGCTGCGCCTCGCGCACCTGCGCCCAGCCACTCTCCACCGGCGCCTGGGGCGGCTGCCCATAGCCGGCCAACTGCACCACCAGCAACGGCAACCGCGCACCGAACCGGCTGCGCCAGTCATCGCGCAGGCTGCGCAGCTGGTTGGCATAAGCGGCACCGTCCGCCGTGTTCGACTCGCCTTGGTACCAGAGCATCCCACGCAGGCCATAGCCGCCGAGCGGTGCGATCATGCCGTTGTGCAGCGTCGACAGACCGGTGGCGGCATGCCAGGGCGCCACCGGCGGTGGTTGTGTGCCGGGCGCCACCCGGTAGTGCCACGGTGCGTCCAGGACGATGCGCGTGCCGTCGTCCAGCTGCACGGCGTGAGCGTCGGCCGGTCCCGACAGCCCGCCCTCGCCGTAGGTATCCAGTACGTTGATCACCACCGTGTTCTCACCGGCGTTCAAAAGCCCGGCCGGAAGTGTGTAACGCCGCGCCTCCCCGGCACCGTACTGGCTGCCCACCGCCACGCCGTTGACCCAGGTCATGTCCGTCTCATCGACGGCGCCCAGCGCAAGCCGTGCACCCTGCGCCGCCTGCGCGGCGGTCAGCGTGACCTGGGTGCGGTACCAGACCATGCCGTTGTACGCGGCAAGGTCCGGCACGCCCCAACGCTCCCATGCCCCCAGCGCGGCGGGGGCCGTGTGCCATGCCGTGTTGTCTGCGCCTGGCTGCCAGGGAGTGTCGCCTTGCCGGGTTCCGTCGCGCGTCGACCACCACTGCTGCCATACCTCGCCCCAGCCCGCGGTTGCCGCCGCAGGGTTGCTTGCGTAGAGCGCGAGCAGGTCAAGCGCGGGGTCCATGCCGCCCTGCGTATGCAGCGCGTCGGCGCTGGTCCACGCCTCGATCCGCGAGCCGCCCCACGCCGCCTGGATCAGCCCCATCGGGACGTTGACGGTCTTCTGCAGTTCACGCGCAAAGTAGTAACAGGCGGCGGAAAAGTCGCGCACCGCGGCTGGCGACGCCGGCCTCCACGCCGTCGGCGCCGGGAACGTGCTCTGCGGCGTAACGGCTGCGGCCTTGGGCACGGTGAGCAGGCGAATCGTCGGGTGCGTGGCGGAGGCGATCTCACTATCTGCATCAAGCGCGCGCCAGACCGGCAGGTCCATGTTCGACTGCCCGGAACACAACCAGACATCGCCCATCTGCACGTCATGCACGTTCCGGGTGGCCTGCCCTGCGCGGACGGTCATGTCGTGAGGGCCGCCAGCGGGGATGGGCTGCAGCGTTGCACGCCACTGGCCGCCGGCATCCGCGCGCGTGGTGACGGTTTGGCGTGCGAACGCCACGGAAACCGGGGTGCCCGGCGCAGCATGGCCCCAGACCGGAATCGGCTGGTCGCGCTGCAGCACGGCGTGGTCCTGGAACAGCGGATGCAGCAGCGGTGTTGCCGGTTCCTGTGCCACCGCCGGCATGGCAGCGCATGTCACGGCGGTCGCCAGTATCCAGAGGATCGCCCGTGGCCGACTCATCGCCCATCTCCCGGCGCGGAAGGAAACTGCAGATGCTGGTACCAGGTCAGCGCGTGTGGCGGCGCGGTTTCGCCCGCAGGCAAGGGCCTGCCGCTGATCGACTGGAAGTACGCCACACTGGCATCGCGCCACCACTGCGCTTCGCGCCGCTGGATGCTGAGGAAGGCGGCGACCTGCGCATGCCGCTGCGCATCCACCCTGCCCTGCAGGCCTGCCCAGGTGGCCTGCATTCCTTCCACCTGACGCACACCCAGGGAGTAACGCCCCACCAGTTCGTCCCACAACGGTCGTCCCGAGGCCATGCGGTGATTCCACGGGACATGGTGGAACCACAACAGGAGCGGCTCCGGCACCCGCGCCAGGTCGCCGTACACGGTGGCCACCTCGGGGGCGTACTGGGCCACCGCGTTGCTGCCGCTCGCGGTGCGATCGAAGCCGATGCCATCGCGGTCGGCGCGGTGGTAGTACACGGCGGTCCAGTCCGCGCGCGGACCGCCGTCCACCCAGGGGCCGGGCCCGTAATGGTGCCCGCGCGCCATCAGGTGGTGCAGACCCAGCGGCGTCATGTAGTTCACCGCGGCCTCGCGCGAGACCATCATCATCTCGACGATGGGCACGACCACCTCGGGATCCGGCGCGAACGTCATCGCGGCCCAGTCCGCCGCGATGTCGCGGGCGGACTGGGCCGGATTCCAGGCGA
>DMZT01000217.1 GCA_003484865.1 Stenotrophomonas sp. | reverse complement strand
CACCGCCGCCAGGCTGGCGACCACGGCGAACATCAACGCCATGCCGATCAGCAGCGGCAGGCCACTGCGCAGGAACGGGCGGTCCGAGCGCGCGAACACGAACGGCAGCACCGGCAGGATGCAGGGGCTGAGGATGGTGAGCACGCCACCGAGGTAGGCCAGCACGAGCAGAAGCATGGAGAGGTCCTTCTATGACGCAGGGGAGTGCGGCGCTCAGGCCGCGACGAAATTCATGGCCACGCCGTTCATGCAGTAGCGCAGCCCGGTGGGGCGCGGGCCGTCATCGAAGACGTGGCCGAGATGACCGCCGCAGCGCCGGCAATGCGCCTCGACACGGACCATGCCCAGAGTGGTGTCGCGGTCTTCGCCGACGGCATCGTGCAGCGGCGCCCAGAAGCTGGGCCAGCCGGTGCCGCTGTCGAACTTGGTGGAGGAGGAGAACAATGGCAGCGCGCAGCCGGCACAGCTGAAGGTGCCACGCCGATGCTCCTTGTTGAGTGGGCTGCTGAACGGCCGCTCGGTGTTCTGCCGCCGCAGCACGCTGTACTGGGCAGGCGTGAGCTGTTCGCGCCACTGCGCATCGCTGCGCATGACCTCGAACTGGCGCGCAGGCGCGGCGGGAGCTGCCGGGGCGGGCCCGCTGCAGGCGGTCAGTCCGAACAGGCCGGCCGCGGCAGCCATGCCACCCATTCCAAGCACATTGCGACGTGTGTAACGCATGGCCGATCTCCGGGCACGGGGACGATGCGGCCATGCTGCGCCCGGCCCGGTCAACGAATCCTCACGCAGGGTTAAATTTTCCGTGACACATTCAGGTCGCGATCCGTCGACAATGCCGCCATGCCCTCCTGCCGCCCCCTGAGCCGATGAGCAGTGCCAAGCGCGTCCTGATCGTCGAAGACGATGTCCACATCGCCAACCTGCTGCGCATGCACCTGCGCGATGAAGGCTATGAGGTCACCCATGCCGCCACCGGCGACGAGGGCCTGGCCCTGCTGGAGGCGCAGCCGTGGAGCGCGCTGGTGCTGGACCTGATGCTGCCCGGTGTGGACGGCCTGGAGATCTGCAAGCGCGCCCGTGCGATGACGCGCTACACGCCGATCATCATCACCAGTGCGCGCGCCAGTGAAGTGCACCGCATTCTCGGCCTGGAACTGGGCGCAGACGATTACCTGGCCAAGCCCTTCTCGATGCTGGAACTGGTGGCACGCGTGAAAGCGCTGCTGCGCCGGGTGGAAGCGATGGCCCAGAACGCACGCATCGATGCCGGTGAGATCGTGGTGGCCGGGCTGCGCATCGACCCGGTCGCCCGCACGGCGCTGGTGGAGGGACGACCGCTGGAATTGACTCCGCGCGAGTTCGACCTGCTGTACTTCTTCGCCCGTCATCCCGGCCAGGTGTATTCGCGCATGGACCTGCTCAACCAGGTGTGGGGCTACCAGCACGACGGCTACGAGCACACCGTCAACACCCACATCAACCGCCTGCGCAACAAGATCGAGCGCGATGCGGCCAACCCGCAACGCATCCAGACGGTGTGGGGGCGCGGCTACAAACTGGTCGATGGCCACGAGGGGACAGACACGTGATCCGCCTCACCTTGTCCCAGCGCCTGTCCGCGGTGTTTTTCGCGCTGTTGCTGCTGTGCTGTGGCGCACTGGTCTGGATCCAGATGCGCAGCACCACCGTGCATGAGCAGGAAACCGTGCAGCGCCTCTCACGCGGGCTGGCCGAGCACATCGCGCGCAGCGGCGAGCTGATGGATGGCCGCGGCATGCGCAATGGGGAAGTGCGCGCGCTGTTCGGCAAGCTGATGGCGGTCAACCCGAGCGTGGAGGTGTATCTGCTTGATGACCAGGGCCGCATCCTTGGCCATGATGCGCCCGACGGTCACCTCAAACGCAGCCGTGTCGATCTGGCGCCTGTGCAGGCGCTGCTGCGCGACGAGCCGTTGCCGATCCTCGGCGATGACCCACGCAGTGCGACCGGCCACAAGGTGTTCAACGCAGCGCCGCTGTGGGTGCAGGGCAGGCAGGCCGGGTACATCTACGTGGTGCTGGTCGGCGAGCAGCGCGAAGCACTCGCCGCGAATATCGCGGCCAACAGTACGCTGCGCACCACGTTGTGGTCGCTGGCGATCGTGGCGGTCGTCGGCTTGCTGGCTGGCCTGGTCGCGTTCCGCTGGGTGACCCGCCCGCTGCGCCAGCTGACCCGGCGCATCCAGTCCTTCGATGTGGATAGCGCCACGCCGGATGCCGCGCCGCCACCGGCGCCGCTGCGCCCCGGCGAGCGCGACGAGCTGGCGATCCTGCAGCATAGCTTCGGCCACATGGCCCAGCGCCTGGGCGAGCAGTGGCAACAGCTGCGCCAGCAGGATCTGCAGCGGCGCGAGCTGGTCGCCAACATCTCCCACGACCTGCGCACACCGTTGTCGTCGCTGCACGGGTATCTGGAAACGCTGGCACTCAAAGACGCCACGCTCAGTGCCGACGAACGCCAGCGTTACCTGTCCATTGCCCTGTCGCAGAGTCACAAGGTCGGGCGCCTGGCCCAGGCGCTGTTCGAGCTGGCCCGGCTGGAGCACGGCGGGGTGGTGCTCGACCGCCAGGCCTTCTCGCTGCCGGATCTGATCCAGGATGTGTTCCAGAAGTTCGAGCTGGCGGCCGAGTCACGCGGGCAGACGCTGGGGGCCGACATCCCGCCCGGCGTGCCGCCGGTGGTCGCGGATCTGGCGTTGATCGAGCGGGTGCTGACCAATCTGCTGGACAACGCCATCCGCCATACGCCGGAAGGTGGCCGTATCACCGTGACCCTGCGCGCGGCCGAGGGCGAGGTGCAGATCAGCGTGGCCGACACGGGCCCCGGCATCGCCCCCGAACGGCGCGACACCCTGTTCACCGCGATGCCGGCACTGGGCAGCCAACGACCGGACAGCGGCGGGCTGGGCCTGTTGATCGTGCATCGCATCCTGCAGCTGCATGGGCGCGATATCCGCCTGCTGGAGAGTCGCGACGGGGCGCTGTTCATGTTCTCGCTGCCGGCCACGCGCTGAGCAATGCGCCGGGGGCTCAGGCGTGTGGCAGGAGCACCCGAAAGCGCGCGCCGCCGAGCACCGAGTCGCATACATCTGCACTTCCACCATGTTTGGTGGCGATGATGTGGACCAAGGCCAGTCCCAGTCCGAAGCCGTCGGGGTGTCGCTGCAGCTGCACATAAGGCTGAAAGATACGCTCACGGTCGGCTGGGGCCACGCCAGGTCCGTCGTCATCCACGGCGATGACCACCCCCGATCCGGCGGCATGCAGGCTCACGACCACCTGACTGACTGCGTGACGCCGTGCGTTGCCGATCAGGTTGCCCAACGCCAGCATCAATGCGTCGCGGTTGGCGATCAGCGTGCACCGATGAGAAGGCTGGAAGCTCAGTCTCGCGGCGCTGTCGCCGACAGCAGGAAAGCGCTGTTCGAGCGCCTCGAAAAGCCGCCAGACATCCAGCCGGTGTGTGGTGACATGTCGGCTGCGACCGAACTGCGCGTAAGTCACGCCGGCAGAGGCCAACTGCTCCAGCCGCGCGACATCGGTCTTCAGGCCGTTCAGCAGCGCTGCCCCTTCCGGGTCGTCATCGGCGATCTGCATCATGGCCAGCGCGAAGCGCATCCGCGCCAATGGCGTACGCGTTTCGTGGGCGACCGCCTGGGACAGAATCCGTTGCCCTTCCATCGCGCCATGCAGTTGCGTGGCCATGCTGGACAGCGCCTCACGCAGCGGCCGCACGAGATGGGTGCTGACGGCGGGGGCCGCGACGGCCAGCTCACCCTGCTGGATCGCCAGCGCCATGTGCCCGAGCGCATAGACATCGCGCCACAGGCGATACACCAGGAAGTACAGCGGGAACGCGATGGCGATGATGAAGATGCTGATCATCACTGCGGCATCCACGTGCTCGCTGTCGTACAAGGCAAGATCGGCCTGCTCGGGTTCGGAGAAATCGCCCAGTACCAACACGTCGGCCGAGCCAGGAAGTCGCTGATAGCTGAAGTGCCCGTCTGGAGACAGCACCAGCCCACCCTGGTCCAGATGCTGCAGCGACGGAACATCCAGTACGTGCGGCGCCTTGGCCAGCGACATGACCTTCAGCGGGTAGGCGAACTGCATTTGCAGGTGCCGGGTCAGCTGCGGCCAGTCTGTCTGCGGCGTGTCGGCATAGCGCGCGTGCAGAAGGTGGTGGGTGCCTTGCAGTTGTGTGCGGATCTGCTGTTCTTCTCCCTGCTCGGTGAGTGACGCCCACAGACACAGGCCCGAGGCGATCAGCACCAGGTAGGCCAGCACGAAGCCCAGGCAATAGCGCAGGAACAGGCGGAAGTGACCCCTGTGCTGTGCCGGCGTGCGGTGGGGCTGCAGCGTCTTCAGCCCCATCCGGCTCGATTGAACAGATAGCCCTTGCCGCGGATGGTCTTGATCCGGCCGGGTACCTCCGCCAGGTCACCGAGCTTGCGACGCAGTCGTGAGATACGGGCATCGATCGAGCGGTCCAGGCCATCGAAACCGATCCCGCGCAGATCGCGCATCAGATCATCGCGGCTGAGGATCGTGCCTGCGCTGTCAGCCAGGCACAGCAACAGATCGAACTCAGCCGTGGTCAATTCGATCCGCTCACCCTGCAGCGTCACCTCGCGGGTATCGCGTTCGATGCGAAGCCCCCCGAAGCACAGTGTCGGGCGTGTCTGTCGCTGGCTGCTGGCGCGACGCAGGTGCGCGCGTACGCGCGCCAGCAGGACCCGTGGCTCGATCGGCTTGCCGATGTAATCATCCGCGCCCAGCTCCAGCCCGAGCACCTGATCGATATCATCGGTGCGCGCGCTCAACATGCAGATCACCCCGCTGAAGCGCGGTCGGATCGCGGCACAGACAGCAAAGCCGTCGATACCGGGCAGGGTGACATCCAGCAGCACCACGGCCGGGTCCAGACCGGGAATGCGCTCCACCGCGCTTTCGCCGCTGAGCTGGTGCACCACGTCGTAGCCATGGCGCGAGAGATAGCCGCTGACCAGAGCGCCGAGACGCTCGTCATCCTCCACCACCACGATGTCGACCATCGCTACCCTGCCTTGTCTTCCTGAGCTGGCGCGATCCTAAGGCAGCACGACGGGGCAGCGAGGTGTGCGCTGAACGTGCCCGTCAGACTGTTCATCCAGAGGCAACTTGTGGGGACTGGTGCGGCGAATCTGCGGTGCAACACGTCGGGCGATGTCGTCATCGGGCGGTCTGAAAGTGTGCCCGCGAAGGCACGAAACACGTGTGTGATTGTCGCGTTCAACCCGCTGTCACGAACCGTTACACAGGGTCTAGAACGGTTGCGCGGGTCACACGTGCGCTGCACTGACAGGGCCCCGCCAACAACCCACCGTGTGCACTCCCAACCACGGAGTCATCCATGTACATCAAACGTTCCCTGATTGCCCTCTCGTTGGCCCTGGTCACCACAACGGCCCACGCCTCTCCTGCGGATCGCGAAGGTCTCTACGTGTACGGTGGCCTCGGCAAGACGCACGCCAACGGGAAGGTCCCCGCTGCCGATGCCGCACCGGGGACCAAGCGCAAGCAGCGCAGCTCCGGCACGAGCTACAGCGTCGGTGCCGGGTACCGGTTCAACCCGTTCCTGGCGGCCGAAGGCTCCTTCGACAACACTGTCGGCAACCGCCGCAGCAAGGATCCGGGCACGGCGAATCTCTCCAGCCGTTCGCTCACCCTGGGGGGCTTGGCCCTGATACCGATCGGTGATCACGTGGAGCTGTTCGGCAAGGTGGCCGTCGGCAGCCGCCAGCAGAGTTTCCTGCCGCCCAAGGGCACGGAGATCAAGACGACTCGGCAGCGCAAATTTGCCACCACGCCCAGCGTCGGCGCCAACGTGTATCTGACCGACGCGCTCGCGTTGCGCGCCGAGTACACGATCCCGATGTCGGCCAACAAGAAGGTCCAACAGGCGGCCGGCGTGGAAAAGATGCGCCTCAATAATTGGTACGTGGGTATGTCCTACGCCTTCTGATCGGCAATGCCATCGCCACCCCGGAGCCGCTGCGGTCGGGGGTGGCGTTTCCGCGATCCTGACAGGAGAAACCTCTGCATGAGTGGTATCTGTGGCGTCGTCGTGCGCCCTGGAAAATGTTCCGCTGGCTTGCCGCAACGCTTGGACGCCATGAGTGCGACGTTGCGCCACGGCGGCCGCGCTCCGTCGACCTGGTACGACGAGCGCCACGGCGTGGCGCTGGCGCGATTGCACAGCGTGGGCGGGACCCAACGGTCACCGCAGCGGTCCGCATGTGGGCGCTATGTGCTGTGTCTGGACGGTACGCTGCATACCCGTACGACCCTGCAGCGCGAGTTTGCGACGTCGGCAGGGGCCGCCGAGGAGGATGCGACGCTGCTGCTGCTCTCGATTGCTGCCCGTGGACTGCAGCGCACGTTGAATGAGTGCGACGGGGACTTCGCGCTGGCCGTATGGGATCGCCAGGAGCACGTACTGTGGCTGGCACGCGATCGGGTCGGCGCGCGGCCGCTGTACTACGGCTGGTGCCGCGGCGATCTGCTGTTCGGCATGGGGCTGGCCTCGCTGCACGGCTATCCCGGCTTTCAGGCGCCGATCAATCGCGATGCGCTGACGCTGCTGCTGCGTTTTGGCTACATTCCCGCGCCGCACAGCATCCAGCAGGGCATCTTCAAAGTGGCCGCCGGGTGCGTGGTCCGGCTTACCTTGGCCGTGCGCGAGGCGGGGGCGCTGGCACACAAGGACCACGCGGGTGGTCGCCGCTATTGGGACGCCCGCGAGGAAATGCGCACGGCGATTGAAGCGCGTGCGCACCTGCCGTTGTCCACCCGTGACGATGCGGTGGAGCGGCTGGAACTGGTGCTGCACCAAGCGGTATCGCGGCGGTCGCCACAGGAGGGCACAGCGGCGGCATTCCTGTCCGGGGGGACCGATTCCTCGTTGGTCACCGCCGTCCTGCAGTCGCAGTCCATGCTGCCGGTCGACACCTTCACGGTCGGCTTCGACGATCCGCGCCACGACGAAGCCGACTGGGCAGATCAGGTCGCCGCCCGGCTCGGGACCCGGCACACCCGTCACATCCTCCGGCGTAGCGAGGCAGAAACCCTCGTGGCGGCGCTACCGGACATCTGGTGCGAGCCCTTTGCCGATGCATCGCAGGTGCCGACACTGCTGGCCAGCATGCTGGTCGCCGGCCGCCATCGTGTGGTGATGACAGGCGATGGCGGGGATGAGTTGTTCCATGGACATACCGCTTATCAACGTGCCATCCGCAATGCAGCGTGGAACGAACGTGTGCCTGCGCCGTTGCGGTGCCTGTTGCGGCGATGGCCTGCGGCCGACCCCGAACGGGCGCGATTGGGCGGCTGGCCCGCGCTGCGTTCGGAACTGAGCGCCGATAGCGTGGAGGCGCACTACCTGTTGCGGGTATCGCGTTGGCGCGATCCGGCGCGGGTGGTACTGCAGACAACCGAGCCGGCGACGGTGTTCACCGATCGCGCGCGCTGGCTGGACGCAGGCGAACCGGCCGATCGGGTGCAGTATCTGGACTTCCTGATGGATCTCGGCAACGGCATCCTGACCAAGATCGATCGGGCCGGGGCAGCCCAGGGGCTGGAAACCCGATCGCCGCTACTGGATCCGGCGGTGGCGCGCTTTGCCTGGTCGTTGCCCGGTGGCCTCACGTTCGCCGATGGCGAACACAAGTGGATTCTCAAGCAGCTGCTGTCGCGGCATCTGCCCGAACGGCTGGTGTACCGGCCCAAGATGGGGTTCGGCCCGCCGGTCGCCGCCTGGCTGGCCGGCCCGCTCTTCCCATGGGCCAATGCGCTGCTGGACGAACAACGGCTGTGCCGCGAGGGCTACTTCGATGCAGCGCTGGTCGGGCGGATATGGACGGAGTTCTGTGAGGGCCGGCGCAAGTGGCACACCCACCTGTGGCCGATCCTGATGTTCCAGGCATGGCTGGAGCGCCATCGGTGCGCCATTGCCTAGGCCTGATCGCCGCCCAAAAAAAGACCCGACAGAGGGAGGGTTCTGTCGGGTCTGGGATTGCGTGGGGGGAGGGACCCACGCAAATTCGATGTTGTCCGGCTCAGCCGCGCGTCTTGCCCGCGCTGGGCGTGGCGGCCGCGAACGGCTGCCGGGCGAGTTCGCCGAAGGCTTCGGAGGCCTTCAGCCCCAGGCCGGCCACTTCTTGGCTGGCGCTGGTCCAACGGGCGAGGTTGTCACGTGCCAGTTGCGCGCCTTTGGGCAGCAGCGACTGCAGCGTGCCGGCATCCTGTGACTGCACGACTTCACCGAAGAACCCGCTGGTGGCGGTGATGTTCTTCTCCAGCGTCTTCAACTGCACCCCGAACATGCTTTCGGCATTTTCCAGCGCGAGCCGGTTGGCACGCGTGGCCGTGGCGGCCAGCTGGCGGGTGTAGTCGCTGAAGGAATCGGTGAACGCGGAGGCCATGGTCAGGACGGCTCGAGAACGTTGATGCAATGCAGCATACGCCGAAAATATTGCATTGCAACATTCCATCGCCAGTGGTGGCCCGGTTTTAGTTGAACCGGCTTCCAATCAATGGGTTGCGAAGGCTTGCGGGCGATGATGATGGGGTGGGAGCCGACCAACGGTCGGCTCTACCGCGCGCTGCCGGGTCAGCCGCGGTAGCGGCAGCCGGAGGTGCAGGTTTCGTGCACGGTGACTTCGCTCAGCTCGGGCAGGGCCGGCTTGAGTTCGTCCCAGATCCACATCGCCAGGCGCTCGCTGGTCGGGTTCTCCAGGCCGGGGATGTCGTTGAGGTAGTGGTGGTCCAGACGGTCGTAGATCGGCTGGAAAGCGGCTTTGACGTCGCCGAAATCCATGATCCAGCCGGTCTGCTCGCCGGGCTCGCCTTCCACTTTGAGTTCCACCCGGAAGGAGTGGCCGTGCAGGCGCGCGCACTTGTGGCCCGGCGGCACGTTGGGGAGGTGGTGAGCGGCCTCGAGGGTAAAGACTTTGAAGATTTCCATGGCCGCATTGTAGCGGTGGGCTGGGGCTCCAGTAGGGGGCGGGCGTTAATTGTTGCTAACGAAAACATTTCCATCCGGATGAAGAGATGTTAGTTTCTCTTATATCCGTATGAAGAGATGTTATTGGCCGCGGTTCAGCCAGGCATGGACTACTGCGGAACTTGTCGTCCACCACCCCACTGAAGTTCATGCCCAAGCACACTCTTCTTGTAGCGGCGCTGTCCGTCGCTCTGGCAACGCCTTTGACCGCGTTTGCCGACGCCGCCCCCGATGCCGCCGCCGCCGGCGACAGCAAGACCCTTGCCGCCGTGCGGGTCACCGGGTCCAACATCAAGCGCACCGATACCGAGTCGGCCAACCCGGTGCAGGTGATCGAGCGGCAGCAGCTGGAGGAGACCGGCAAGGCCACCGTCGCCGACCTGCTGCGCTCGATCTCGGCCAACACCGGCAACGCCGCCAACGAAACCACCAACAACGGCTGGGCCTCCGGTTCGGCGGGCATCGGCCTGCGCGGCCTGTCGCAGAAGAACACGCTGGTGCTGCTCAACGGCCGGCGCCTGGCCAACTATGGCTTCCCGGCCGGCGGCCTGTCGGACACCTTCGTCAATCTCAACGCGCTGCCGCTGGTTGCGGTGGAGCGCATCGAAGTGCTCAAGGACGGCGCCTCGGCCGTGTACGGTTCGGATGCCGTGGCTGGCGTGGTCAACATCATCACCCGGCAGAATTTCGAAGGTGCCGAACTCGGTGGCAGCCTCGGCACCGCCGACCAGGGCGGGCTGGACGAGCAGAACCTGAAGTTCATCGGCGGCATCGGTGATCTGGAGACGGACGGCTACAACATCCTGGTCAGCCTGGAAGGCTACAACCGCGAGCGCCTGGACCAGGACCAGCGCGACCTGACCAAGTCCGGCATCTACACCGACAAGCCCGGCGGCCGCTGGAACGGCTGGTCGGCCAAGGGCGCGCGCTATCTGGTCAATGGCACCTCGGTGCCGATGCTCGATGCCAGCGGCAACTGCCCGGACGGCACCACGCTGGTCGCCAGCGCACCGATCGACGGCCTGGCCGGCAACACCTGCGGCTTCAACCAGGCGCCGTACACCACGCTGATCCCCTCGACCAAGCGCTACCAGGCCTACGTCAACGGCACCTTCCGGGTGAACGACACCGTCGAAGCATTCGGCGAAGTGCTCTACAGCGACATCAAGGGTGTCTCCTGGTTCGGCAGCAGCCCGTTCTTCACCCTGGAAAGCGGCCGCTTCGCGCTCAACGCCGATACCGGCCTGGCCGAACCGGTGTCGTCCAATCTGCCCGCCAGCAGCCCGTACAACCCGTATGGTCGCGCGGTGCCGATCGAGTACACCTTCTTCAACCTCGGCGCGACCATCAAGACCAACCGCTCGCAGGCTTACCGCGGCCTGGTCGGGCTGCGCGGCAGCCTGCAGAACTGGGATTGGGAAGTGGGCGCGTTCGGCGCACGCAGCAGCGAGCGCGAGACCGTCTCCGGCGGCTTTGCCAACCGGTATGCACTGGCCGATGCGCTGGCCTCCGGCAGCTACAACCTGCTCAATCCATCGGCGACCTCGCAGGACGTGCTCAACGCGATCAACATCAGCACGCTGCGCCCGGCCGAGTCGGTGCTGCAGGGCGTGGATGCCAAGATCTCCGGGGCGATCGGCCACACCTGGGCCGGTGAGATCGGGTTCGCCGCCGGTGCCGAATGGCGCCGCGAGAAGCTCGACTCCAACAACCCGTGGCAGATCGATGCGGGCCTGCAGATCCGCCCGGCGATTGCCGAGGTGCATGGTGAGCGCAAGGTCACCGCGGCCTATGCCGAAGTGAACGTGCCGCTGGCCGAGCGTCTGGAACTGCAGGCGGCTGCGCGCGCCGATCACTACAGCGATTTCGGCGATGCGTTCTCGCCCAAGCTGAGCCTGCGCTGGCAGCCGTGGGACATCCTGCTGGTACGCGCCGCCGCCTCCAAGGGCTTCCGCGCGCCGTCGCTGTCGGAGAACTCCAACAGCACCAGCATCGCCTACGGCAGCGTGATCGATCCGCGCGACCCGGACGTGCCGGGCTCGCGCCAGAACCCGACCTTCTTCACCGTCGGCAACAACGATCTCAAGCCGGAGCGTACCAAGAGCTTCAATGCCGGCATCGTGCTCTCGCCGTGGTCCAACACCAGCCTGAGCGTGGATTACTACCGCATCGAGCTGGAAAACCTGGTGGGCACCAACAACACCCAGACCCTGGTCACCGACAACGTGCCGGGTGCGGTCAGCCGCGATGAGCGCGGCAAGCTGCTGGCGGTATTCAACCGCTACCAGAACCTGAGCGAGCTGAAGACCTCCGGTTTCGATGTCGAGCTGCGTCAGCGCTTCCCGACCGCGCGTGCCGGCGACTTCGGCCTGAGCACCGCCTTCACCCACGTGCGCGACTACAGCCGCCCGACCGTGGTCGGTGGTCCGCTGGTGGATTACGCCGGCAGCAACCTCGGCGCCACCCTGCCCAAGAACAAGGCCACCACCACCTTCGATTGGAGCTACGGCGACTTCCGCACCGCGCTGACCTGGTACTACACCAGTGGCTACGACCAGAAGGCCAGCGCCGCGGCCACTGCCGTGCAGGATCGGGTGGATGGGTACAACCAGTTCGATCTGTACCTGGGCTACACCGGTATCGACAAGCTGACCCTGTACGCGAAGATCCAGAACCTGGCCGATGAGGAGCCGCCGTACGACGCCTCTTTCCCGGGCATCCGCGCGCCGTACGACTTCAGTCAGTACGACCTGCGCGGTCGCTACTTCACGGTCGGCTTCGACTACCGCTTCTGACCTCATCCAGCGCACCGGAGCGTGCGTATCCACAGGGCCGGAAGGAACCGGCCCGTCTTTCGGGGAATCGCTGTGTCTTTGCAACGTCGTCTGCTGTCTCCCATCGCCTGGTTGGCGCTGGTGCTGTCTGTGTTCGCTGCGCCTGCGTCCGCGCAGAGCGCGTACTTCTTCCCGGGCAGTGGTGATTTTGATCCGGCCGTGCCCACGCCCCAGCAGTTTCTCGGCTATGAGATCGGCAGCCGTTACACGCGGCACGATCAGCTGGTGGCCTACTTCAACGAACTGGATACCTACGCCAGTTCGCACGGGCTGGATACGCGCCAGATGATCGAGGGCGTCAGCCTGGATCCGCGCATCGGCGGTCATTACAACAACCCGTCCTTCGGCTACGGCGGCTACTGCCTGCCCAAGGATACGAAGCAGTTGCTGGCGAACTACAGCAAGGTGCCGCAGAACCTGATCCACGCCATCGTCGAGTCCAACCGCACGCGCAAGGATTTCATCGCCGATGACATCGTGGCCCGCAATCCGAAGGTGGTGGGCATCTACCGGCTGGTGATGAAGGCCGGCTCGGACAATTTCCGCGCCTCGGCGGTGCAGGGCGTGATGAAGCGGGTCAAGGCAAAGGGCATCGAGGTCATCGTCCACGAGCCGGTGCTCACCGAGCCAACGTTCTATCGCTCCCGCGTGGTGAACGATTTCGCGGCGTTCCTGGCCGAGGCGGACATCATCGTCGCCAACCGGCTGACGCCGGAGCTGGAGGGCGTGGCGGACAAGGTGTACACGCGGGATCTGTTCGGTTCGGATTGAGCCTGGAGAGCATCCACGCATGGCGTGGATCTACCCGCAGGCGACCGTTTGTCGCGGTAGGGCCACGCCGTGCGTGGCCGACTGCTCCGGGCCCCGCATCACCCCATGCGGGGGCTATTCCCCCGGCTTGGCGGCCGCTGTGACTGCCTGTGATTTCGCCCGCCGTGCCAGCGTCGCTTCGCGGTGGGCGATGTAGGCGTTGGCGCCGAGGATGATGCCGGCGCCGATCACGGTCCAGCGGTCCAGCGCCTCATTGAACAGCAGCCAGCCCAACAGGCTCACCAGCGGCAGCTGCATGAAGCTGATCGGGGTCAATGCGGAGACCTCGCCCAGGCGCAGCGCACGGGTCCACAGCAGCTGGCCCAGCGTGCCGAGCACGCCGGTCGCGACCAGCCAGACCCACGCCAGGCCGGTCGGCCAGACCCATACGAACAGCGCGGGCACCAGCGACAGCGGCACCCAGAACACATAGGTGTAGAACACCACCGTATCGGCACTGTCCACGCGGGTGAGCTGCTTGATCTGGATCGCCACCAGCGAACTCAGCACCGCGGCGCCCACGGCGACCAGGGTGCCGGGGGTGAAGCTGGTCGAGCCCGGACGCACGATGATCAGCACGCCGATGAAGCCGATGATCACCGCCGCCCAGCGGCGCATGCGCACGGTTTCGCCCAGCCACAACACGGCAGCGATGGTGACGAACAGCGGCGTGGAGTAGGAGAGCGAGATCGCCTGGGAGATCGGCAGATGCCCGATCGCCCAGAACGCGCACAGCATCGAGGCCAGCCCGATCGCACTGCGCAGGAAGTAGCGCGGCAGCTGCTGCGTCTTCAGCGGTGCACTGCCGGGACGGATCAGCATCGGCAGCAGCGCCAGCAGGCCGAAGGCGTTGCGGAAGAACGCAACTTCCTGGGTCGGCACGTACCGGGTGGCGTAGCGGATCGCAATCGCCATCAGGCCGAAGGCCAAGGTACTGCCGAGCATCAGCAAGGCGGCCCGCAACGGCGTGGCCACCGGTAACGCGGGGGCGGGGTTCACCACTGTGCGCCGATCAGCCTGGGCTCCGGTTCGATCGGCACGCCGAACTTCTCCAGGACCGAGGCGGAGATCCGCCGCGCCAGCGCGAGCAGTTCTTCACCGGTGGCCTGGCCATGGTTGACCAGTACCAGCGCATGGCTTGGCGCCACGCCGGCATCGCCATCGCGATAGCCCTTCCAGCCGCAGCTTTCGATCATCCAGGCAGCGGAGATCTTGCGGCGGCTGTCGTCATCGGCCGGGAACACCGGCAGCTCGGGGAAGTGCTGCAGCAGCACCTCCACCTGTTCCAGTGGCAGGATCGGGTTCTTGAAGAAGCTGCCCGCATTGCCGAGCACGTCCGGATCGGGCAGCTTGCGGCGGCGGATGTTGATCACCGCGTTGGCCACATCGGCGGCCACCGGCAGTTCAACGCCCATCGCCTCCATTTCTTCGGCGATCCCGGCATAGCCCAGGCGCAGGCCATGCAGCAGCGGCAGCCGCAGTTCGATCGCGGTGATCAGGTAACGGTCCGGGTCGTGCTTGAAGATGCTGTCGCGGTAGGCGAACTGGCAGCCTTCCGCATCGAAGCGCACCCAGTCGTTTTCGTGTCGGTCCCAGGCATCCACGGCCTGGATGAACTCGCCGACCTGCGCGCCATAGGCGCCGATGTTCTGGATCGGTGAGGCGCCGGCGGTGCCCGGGATCAGGGCCAGGTTCTCCAGGCCGGACAGGCCGTTCTGCAGCGACCACATCACCAGCCCATGCCAGTTCACGCCGGCACCGGCGCGCACGATGGTGTGGTCGGCGCGGTGCTCCAGGATCTCGATGCCGCGGTTGGCGAACACCAGCACGGTGCCTTCCACGTTGTCGGCGATCAGCACATTGCTGCCGCTGCCCAGCACCAGCAGCGGCTGCCCTGCGACGCGTGGCAGGGCCAGCACCTCCGGCAATACGGAGGGATCGAACACCTCCAGCAGCTGCGCTGCCGTGGCGTCGACGTGGAAGGTGTTGAGCGCCTTCAGCGAGGCGTTTTCAGTGATGGCCCAGGCAGTCATGGCGTCGTTCACAGTGGTGCCACCGCGCCGCGGCTGGGCGCCTCTCTGCGGCGGCGGATCGCCTCCACGCAGTCATGCACCAGCTCCGGGCCACGGAAGATCAGGCCGCTGTAGCACTGCACCAGTGCGGCGCCGGCGGCCATCTTGGCCACCGCATCCGCGCCGGATTGAATGCCGCCCACGCCGATCAACGGCATCGACTCGGGCAGGCGTGCACGCAGGCGGCGCAGCACCAGGGTCGACTGGCCCAGCAGTGGCGCACCGGACAGGCCGCCGGCTTCGCTCGCTCGCGGGTCACCGGCCACCGCACTGCGGTCGATGGTGGTGTTGGTGGCGATCACGCCGTCCACCTTGAGCTCACCGAGCACGCGCGCGGCGGCATCGATGTCGCGGTCGCTCAGGTCCGGGGCCACCTTGACCAGCATCGGCACGCGCCTGCCGTGCTGGGCGGCCAGGCTTTCCTGGCTTTCGCGCAGCTGCGAAATCAGCTGGCGCAGCGCGGTCTCTTCCTGCAGCTCGCGCAGGCCGGCGGTGTTCGGCGAGGAGATGTTCACGGTGATGTAGTCGGCCAGCGGATACACCTTCTGCAGGCAGTGCTGGTAATCGTCGAACGCCTGCTCGTTGGGGGTGTCCTTGTTCTTGCCGATGTTGATGCCGAGCAGGCCGGTGCGGCGCTTGGCGCGCTCGACATTGCGGACCAGTGCATCCACGCCCAGGTTGTTGAAGCCCATGCGATTGATGATGGCCTGGTGGTCCGGCAGCCGGAACAGCCGCGGCTTCGGGTTGCCCGCCTGCGGGCGCGGGGTGATCGTGCCGATCTCCACGAAGCCGAAGCCCAGGGCCAGCAGCGCATCGATGTGCTCGCCGTTCTTGTCCAGGCCGGCGGCCAGGCCCACGGGATTCGGGAAACTCAATCCGAACGCGGTGGTCGGCAGCGGGTCGATGCGGCGGCCCATCAGCGGCGTGGTGCCGGTGCGATAGGCCAGGTCCAGCGCGCTCAGGCCAAGGCCGTGGGCGCGTTCTGCATCAAGGGCGAACAGGAAGGGGCGGGCAAGCGAGTACATGGCGTTCAATCAGTCCAGCGTGCCGACAAAGGCACGGGTTTGGTATTCAAAGGCAATCTGGCCGTCCACCGCATGGGCGTCGAACAGCTGTTGCAGTGCATCGAGCATCGCCGCGTGGCGCGGGTGGCCGGCCTGCGGTGCATAGGAAGAGGACAACAGGCGCCCGCGCAGGCCGTCGTAGTCCATGCGCTGCACGTTCGGCAGGCGGGCCATGCCGCGCAGGCCTTCGCCGAACCACGCGCGCATGGTGTCATCGTCCTGGTAGCGCTCGGCCACCTCGGTGTAGTCGGTGCCGAACTCCAGCAGCAACTGTTCGTAGCCGATCAGGAACGGCGAGGCATCGAGCAGGCGCGAGTTCCAGAACACCAGCGCCATGCCTTCGGGCTGCAGGATGCGCGCCCATTCGCGGCGCACCGCGGTGGTGTCAAACCAGTGGAAGGCCTGCGCGGCGGCGACCAGGCCCACGCTGTTGTCGGCCAGGCCGGTGGCCTCGGCGGTGCCGTCGGCGACCTTCAGGCGCAGATAGTCCGGCGCCAGCAGCTGCTCGGCCGCCTCGCGCATGGCCGCGTTCGGCTCCACCGCGATGACCGGGTGGCCAGCGGCCAGGAACAGCCGGGTGGAAATGCCGGTGCCGGCGCCGATGTCGGCGACCAGGGTCTCGGTGGGTACACCGATGTCCTGGTGCAGCCAATCCAGCAATGCCGGGGGATAGTCGGGACGGTAGCGGACGTAGTCGGCCACCCGACTGCTGAAGCGTTCGGTCGAATCCGAGCGGCTCATGTGCACCTCACGATTGGGTAGCGGCAAACCAGGCCAGTCCGCCGAAGAACAACAGCACCACCACCAGGGCAAGCAGACTGCCGATCACGATGATCCAGCCCAGGATCAGGCCGGCCAAGGCCATGCCGTCGCCTTCCAGCTCCAGTGGGCGGCGGCGGATCTCGGCGCGGGCCAGGTGGCCGGTGATGATCGCCGCGACGCTGCCGATGAAGGGCAGGGCGGTCCAGCCGAGGATGCCCATGACCAGGCTGACCACGGCCATGGCGCTGGTTTGTCGGGGCGGAAGGCTCATGCAGGTCCTGGTCGCGGTGGGGTGGTTCGATGATAGGGCCAGCGGCGGGTTTATCCCATCAGGACCTGGCCACCATCGACATTCAAGGTGTGCCCGGTGATCCAGCCCGCCAGTGGCGAGCACAGGAACAGCGCGGCGTTGGCGACGGCCGCCGGCTCGCCGAAGCGGCCAAACGGAATCTTCGCCAGGGTGTTTCGATACAGCGCCGGGTCCTGTTCGCGCCGGCGCGCCCACAGCCCGTCCTCGAACTCGATCGAGCCGGGGGCGATGGCGTTGACGCGGATTCGTTGCGGCGCAAGGGCCAGGGCCTGCGAGGTGGTGTAATGCATCAGCGCGGCCTTGGCCGCCGCATACGGTGCGCCACCCGGGCGCGGCTGCTGGGCGGCGATCGAAGCCAGGTTGAGAATGCAGGCATCGCTGGACTGTTGCAGCCAGGGCAGCGCCAGCCGCGAGGCACGCACCGCCGACATCAGGTCGACGTTCAAGCTGGCCTCCCAGCCCGCCTCATCGTCGGCCATGCCATAACCGGTCGCGTTGTTGACCAGCACGTCGATGCCGCCCAAGGCCTGCGCAGCATCGGCCAGCCAACGGCCGATGTCGTCCAGCCGGGAGAGGTCGGCACTGACCGTATGCACGGCCAAGCCGAGCGCCCCGGCATCCTCACGCAGCGCGGCCAGACCGGCCTCACCGCGTGCGCAGACCGAGACGCGGGCGCCTGCCGAAGCAAACGCCAGCGCCATGGCGCGCCCGATGCCCTTGCTGCCACCGGCAATCAGCACCCGGCGCCCGGTGAACTCCAGGCGCGGGCCGGCCGGCAGGTGGGGCACGGGATCCATCACAGGTCGAACTTGATGCCCTGGGCCAGCGGCAGCGAGTCGGAGTAGTTGATGGTGTTGGTCTGGCGGCGCATGTAGACCTTCCAGGCATCCGAGCCGGACTCACGGCCACCGCCAGTGTCCTTCTCGCCGCCGAACGCACCACCGATCTCCGCACCCGAGGTGCCGATGTTGACGTTGGCGATGCCGCAATCCGAACCGGCTGCCGACAGGAAGCGCTCGGCGGTTTTCAGGTTGGTGGTGAAGATCGAGGAAGACAGGCCCTGCGGCACGCCGTTCTGCATGTCGATCGCCTCGTCCAGCGTGCTGTACTTCATCACGTACAGGATCGGGGCGAAGGTCTCGTGCTGGACGACCTCGTCGCTGTTCTTCAGGCCGGTCACGATGGCCGGCAGCACGAAGTTGCCGGCGCGGTCGATGCGGGTACCGCCGGTCTGCACGGTGCCGCCGCTGGCCTTGGCCTTCTCGATCGAGGCCAGGAACTGCTGCACGGCGCCGTCGCTGTTCAGTGGGCCCATCAGGTTGGCCGGATCGGTCGGATCGCCGATCTTGCCTTCCACCTGCTTGTACGCCTTGATCAGTGTGGCCAGCACGTCGTCATGGATGGATTCGTGCACGATCAGCCGGCGCGTGGTGGTGCAGCGCTGGCCCGCGGTACCGACGGCGCCGAACACGATGCCCGGGATCGCCAGCTTCAGATCGGCGGTTTCGTCCAGGATGATGGCGTTGTTGCCGCCCAGCTCCAGCAGGCAGCGGCCCAGACGGTGGGCGACCTTCTCGGCGACCTGGCGGCCCACCTGGGTGGAGCCGGTGAAGCTGATCAGCGGCACGCGCTTGTCGGCCACCATCTTCTGCGACAGTTCGGTGCCGGCATCGTTGATCAGGAAGAACAGGTCCGGGAAGCCACCGTCGCGCAGCGCCTCATTGCAGATGCGCATGGAGGCGATCGCGGTCAGCGGCGTCTTGTTGGACGGCTTCCACAGGCAGATGTCGCCGCAGATCGTGGCCAGGAACGAGTTCCAGGCCCACACCGCGACCGGGAAGTTGAACGCACTGATGATGCCGACCAGGCCCAGCGGCTGGTACTGCTCATACATGCGGTGGCCCGGGCGCTCGGAATGCATGGTGTAGCCATAGAGCATGCGGCTCTGGCCCACGGCGAAATCGGCGATGTCGATCATCTCCTGCACTTCGCCATCGCCTTCGGGCTTGCTCTTGCCCATTTCCAGCGCGACCAGCGAGCCCAGGGCGTCCTTGTTGGCGCGCAGGGCTTCGCCACACAGGCGCACGGCTTCGCCACGGCGCGGGGCCGGGGTGGTGCGCCAGACCTTGAAGGCCTCCTGGGCGCGGGCGACGATGGTTTCGTAGTCGGCGTCGGTGGTCGCGTAGACCTTGGCGATGGCTTCGCCGGTGGTCGGGTTCACCGGGGTGATCACACCGGCATCGGTGGCCGAGGACCACTCGCCGTTGCCAAGGTAGGTGCCAGCGTTGGTCGCGTCGAGGCCGAGGGCCTTGAGCAGGTCAGAGGACATGCAAACTCCTGTTGCGTTGCGTTTGTAAGGCGCTGGCCGCTGGCAGGGTGGGGGGCGGCAAGCTGACCGCTGATGGTAGCAGAGCGGGGCGGCTGGACTGGCTTCGCCAGCCTTGGCGAGCGATCGGCTGCAGCACTCTGAATGCGTCAATCCATTGATCCAAAAGACAAAAAAACAAGCACAATCGCGACACAGCAATCCAGATTGTGATATTTTGGTCAGCTTGGGGCACTTATCGCCCTCGTCTGCTCTTTCCGGAGAGCGTTGCTGTCTTGAGAGGGGGGGGCAGTCCACGGGCAGGGGGGGGCGGAGTACGCAAGTCCCGGCCAGTGTTTCATTATGGAGATGTCGCTGTGCTACATGGATCCGTAGAAGAGTTGCCCGCACGGCGTGGACGCCAGCGTGTGACTGCCGAGGCGCGGGCTGCATTAGGTGTGTGGCTGCGGGTGGGAGATTTATTGTTGGTGCCAAGCGCTGCGGTATTGACCCACATCGTCACTTACGGCTGGCTGGCGCCTACGCATGCCCAGCGGGTTGTATTCGGGGCCGTGCTGCTATGCGCGTTAGTCTGCTTTGGCGTGGCGCCGGTCTACCGCGAGTGGCGTAACCGCGGCCTTCTCGCCGATCTGTGGGCCCTGTTCCTAGGGTGGACGGGGGTGTTTGCGCTGTTCTCCATGTACTCGGTCCTGATCGATATGGCCGATACGGTGCCCGCTTCCTGGCTGGTCGGATGGTACTCGTCGGGCTTGGTTGCCATGAGTGCCACCCGAATCGGCATCCGCTTCCGCCTGCACAGACTACGGGAGCGGGGGCTGGATCGTCAGCGCGTCCTCCTGGTCGGTCTGCGTGCCCCGGCGTTGAAGGTACATCGCCTGCTCCGTAGCCGCCCGGAGATCGGCAAAGAGGTGATCGGGTACTTCGCCGGTCCGGATGACATCGCGCTGCGCAAAGAGGGCGCCGATGCGCCACGACGTTTGGGTGATCTGGATGACCTCGAGGCCTATCTCGACGCCCATCGAGGTCACATCGAGCAGATCTGGGTCTCGCTTCCACTGGGTGGACGTGCGCGGTTAAAAGGTGTGCTCCGATTGCTGGAGCGCTATCCCGTGCAGGTGAGGCTGGTGCCGGATATCACTGGGTTGGGAGCGCTCAATCCAGGCGTGCATCAGGTCGGTAGCGTGCCGATGATCGGTGTGCGCCAAGGCGTGGTGGAGCCGCGGTTCCTCATCATCAAACGTGCTGAGGATTTTCTGGTTGCTGGCATTGCAGTCGTTCTGCTTTCGCCCTTGCTGGCCGTTCTAGCCCTTGGGGTCAAGCTGAGCTCGCCAGGGCCAATATTGTTTCGGCAGCGCCGGCATGGGCTGGATGGCAAAGAATTCTGGATGCTCAAGTTCCGATCGATGCACGTGCATGCTGAAACACCTGACAAGATCACGCAGGCCACCCGCAACGATCCGCGGGTCACCCGCTTTGGTTCCTTCCTTCGCCGCAGCAGTCTCGACGAGTTGCCGCAGTTCTTCAATGTGCTGGGAGGAAGCATGTCCGTTGTTGGGCCTAGGCCGCATGCGGTCCAGCACAACAATCAATACGAGCGACTTATCGAGCGCTACATGCATCGTCACTATGTCAAGCCAGGCATCACTGGCTGGGCCCAGGTCCACGGCCTGCGAGGCGAAACGCCCATGTTGCGCCAGATGAAAAAGCGTGTGCAGTACGATATCGACTACATACGTCGTTGGAGCCCACTGCTGGATGTGCGGATCATCGCGCTGACGCTAATCAGAGTTCTGGCGCAGCGCGCGGCATACTGAGGTGTCTGCGATGGGTGACTTGCGTCTCACTTTTTCGCTTTGCTGTGGTCGAGAGCAATGCGTAGAGTCAATCGGTTATTCTGTTCGATGGGGTGATTGGGCGCGGAGGCGATCCGGTTGCGCCGGCCAGATCGAATGCAACAGGGTTAAATTGTAGTGTTCAATAATATTTTATTTGTTTGCATCGGCAATATCTGTCGCAGCCCATCTGCTGAGGTCATGTTGCGCGCTATCGTGGAAGGCAGGCGGATTCAAGTCGCTTCGGCTGGCTTGGGGGCGTTGGTTGATCATGGAATCGACGCCACAGCGCAGGAGCTGCTGCTGGAGCGTGGCCTAACTGGTGAGCGGCATAGGGCAAGGCAAGTCAATAGCTCAATCCTTTCAGCCGCGGATCTCGTACTGACGATGGAGCTTAAGCACGTCCGACGCATCACTGAGATTGCGCCGCACGTCTCCGGAAAGACATTTCTGCTAGGCAAGTGGCAGGAAGAGCGTGAGATTCCTGATCCATACCGGCAGCAAAGACCTGCTTTTGAGCATGTTTACAAACTTATGGCTGAAGGAATTGACAGTTGGTCGCGTCATCTGTGATGCACCACTTCATAGCCTCAGTACAAACTATTCCTACATTGTTTGACGTTCCTTAATAATGACCACTGAATCGCGTGACCCCGTGCGGGACGACAACGAAGAGATTGATCTGCGACAGTTGCTGGGCACCTTGTTCGACCACAAATGGTGGATCATAGGAATCACCGGTGCCTTCCTTGTCGCATCTGTTTCATATGCCCTACTTGCGACGCCAGTCTATCGGGCCGATGCTATTGTGCAGGTAGAGCCCAAGACACCCTCCCTGCCGGGGTTGTCCGATTTGAGTCAGTCATTGGGGGTCAGTACGGGTTCGGCCGAGGCTTCGACCGAGATCGCAATTATCACCTCTCGCTCAGTTGTCGGAAACGCTGTAGACAGTCTCGGGCTTGACATACAAGTTGAACCGAACCGCATGCCTTTGCTTGGCGACTTCTTGGCTCGCCGCGCTGAAGCTTCCAGCCAGGAGACAGTTGCGCCGCCACGGCTCGGCATTTCCCGGATGGGTTGGGGAGGCGAGCGTCTTCAAGTGTTCCAGTTGGAACTTCCTCAGTCATTAATAGCTAAGCCCCTCACTCTTGTCGCCGGAGGTGAAGAGGGAACCTTCGCACTATTTGATGAAGACGATAACGAGCTCGTTTCGGGCCTGGTTGGTCAGCCGCTGTCTGGCCGCGGAGTAAAAATACAAATCGAAGCGCTTCGGGCCAACTCAGGTACTCGCTTCACCATTACAAAAAAGCGACATCTTTCCGTTGTCAGCGAGCTTCAACGAGACATTTCGGTCGCAGAGATGGGTAAAGACTCGGGTATTCTGAAGCTGTCCTACGATAGCCAGGATCCCATTCTTGCTCAGCTGCTTTTGCAGCAGATCGCGCAAGCATATGTGCGGCAGAACGTGGAAAGGAACTCCGCGGAGGCGTCCGCCCAGCTGCTCTTCGTGAAGGAAGCGTTGCCCGGTATCCGGAATCAGGTCGACGCTGCGCAGAAGGCACTCAGTGCGTACCAGACCAAAGCGAACTCTGTTGATCTGACCTTGCAGACCAAGGGGTTGCTGGACCAGGAAGTGGCAGTGGAGACCAGCATCCAGCAGCTGCGGCTCCAGCAGGCAGAGATGGATAGGAAATTTACCCGCGACCATCCGGCCTATCAGGCGCTGATGCGCCAGATCGGGGATCTGGCCGCGCGAAAGTCTTCATTTCAAAATGAGGTTCGTCGGCTTCCTGATGCGCAGCAGGAATTGCTTGCATTGACGCGTGACCTGCAGGTAAGTAATGAAATGTACACGGCGATGCTGAATCAAGCTCAGCAGCTGGATGTTGCCCGCGCGGGCACGGTGGGCAATGTTCGCATTGTTGATCCTGCTGCAGTTGATGTCACTACACCTGTTAAGCCGAGAAAATCCATGATCGTGCTCCTTGGCCTGATGCTAGGTGGGACGCTTTCCGTGGGTGCGGTGCTGCTGCGACGTCTTCTCAACCGCGGGGTCGAGGATCCGTCGCAAATCGAAGAGCTCGGTCTGCCTGTCTATGCTTCGATACCCGTAAGTGTCACGCAGGCATCGGATTCAGTCCGTGGTAGTTTCAAGTCTGACGGCAAGATGCATCTCTTGGCCGTGAAGGATCCAGCAGACCTCGCGGTCGAAGCGGTGAGAAGTCTGAGAACTAGTCTTCATTTCGCTCGCTTGGAGGCAAAGAACAATATTGTTCTGATCTCTGGTTCAAGTCCGAATGCCGGCAAGACCTTTGTCTCGTCCAATCTTGCTGCAGTTATCGCGCAGGCAGGCCAGCGTGTGCTGATTATTGATGCTGACATGCGGAAGGGCACCCTTCACAAGGCTCTCGGTGCGTCTCAGGCGCCCGGCCTGTCCGACGTGCTAATCGGCAAGGTCAATCTTGATGATGCCATCCAGTCACTTCCTGGCTTGGAAACGTTGAGCTTCATCAGCAGGGGGGAAATTCCCCCGAATCCTTCAGAACTATTGATGCATGAGAATTTTACGCGGCTGCTAGATAAGGTGATGGTCCAGTATGATCTGGTAATCATTGATACGCCGCCGATCCTTGCCGTTACGGATGCAGCGGTCATTGCCCACCGCGCTGGAACCTGCCTGCTGGTTGCTCGCTTTGGGCTCAACCAGCCCAAAGAGCTCGCGCTAGCCAAGAAGCGCTTTGAACAGAATAATGTCAAGCTGAAGGGGGCAATTCTTAACGCGGTTGAGCGCAGGGCGACCGGATACTACAGTTACGGCTACTACGAATACAAATCGATGCGCTGAGCATGGATTTTGTTCAAGCCTTGCCGGTCGCGTAGCCATGCGTGGCTAGGAAAGCAAATAGTTTGGATCGGACTGAAGCCGCGTTGGGCAGTTCTCTGTCACAGGTGAAGTTGGCCCCTCAATCAATGCCGAGAGAAGGCGATGTGCATCGACTGGCATTGAGGGAGGCGCACCAGAAGGAAAGCAGCACGTGGCATTGAAACGCCGATCTTTCGCTCATAGCATAGCTTGGAACCTGGCTGGTGCTGGTGTTCCACTCGTTCTGGCAATCTACGCGATTCCACGCCTTCTGGCGGGATACGGGGATGCGCGCTTTGGATTCCTCACCATTGTCTGGACCCTAATCGGGTACTTCAGCATCTTTGATCTGGGGCTTGGCAGAGCGTTGACTCGTCATGTCGCCGATAAGATCGGGCGAGACCTGCACGAGCAGATACCCGCGGTTGCGGCGACCGCGTTGGCCTGTATTGGAGCGTTGGGGCTGCTTACCGCGCTATTGCTTTTTGGATTGGCGTCTTGGATTGTCGAGACGTTTCTGTCGCTCGACGCCCAATTGACGCCTGAGGCTGTGCTTGCAGTGCGTGTGATGGCGATTAGCATTCCCATGGTTGTGCTGTCTTCTGCCCTGATCGGCCTTCTTGAAGCATTTGGAAAGTTCAAGGAAATCAACATTGTCAGGTTGGTGATGGGCATCATGAACTTCGGTGCCCCACTCGCAGTTCTTCACTGGTCGAACAGTTTGGTTCCGGCGACGCTATCGCTGGTAGTGACCAGGATGATTACAAGCATGGTTTACTGGCGTTTGGCCTCTCGCTCATCGGGCGGTT
>DMZT01000270.1 GCA_003484865.1 Stenotrophomonas sp. | reverse complement strand
CCGGCCAGCGGCCGGCATTACCGTCCGGGCAGGCGCCGCCTGCTCAGGGCAGGAACAGCTCGACCACGTCGTTGGTGAAGCGCCGGCCCAGTTCGGTTGGCATGGCGTCATCGCCGGCCACGGTCGTCCAGCCCTTGGCCACGGCAATGCGCAGCGGCTCGGCGATCCGTGCCCGGTGCAGGCCGGTCCGCGATTCGAAATCCTTCAGGCTGAAGCCTTCATGCAGGCGCAGCAGGTTGAGCATGTACTCGAACGGCAGTCGCTCGGCGCTGATCACATCGTCGCCGCCGATCGAGGCTGCGGTTCCGGCAGTGTCCATGAAGGTCTGCGGATGCTTGTGCTTCCAGCGGCGCAGCACGTGTTCTTCAGCGCCGCTGCTGATCTTGCCGTGTGCACCGGCGCCGATCCCCAGGTAGTCGCCAAAGCGCCAGTAATTGAGGTTGTGCTGGCTCTGCCGGCCGGGTTTTGCGTAGGCGCTGACCTCGTACTGCGCATAGCCGGCCTCGGCCAGCATCTGCTGGCAGTGCTCCTGGATGTCCCATGCCGAATCTTCATCGGGGATGCCCTGCGGCGGCCGCGCGAAGAACACGGTGTTCGGCTCCAGGGTGAGCTGGTAGTGCGACATGTGCGTGGGCTGCAGCGCGAACGCGCGTTCCAGGTCATGCTCGGCCTGGGCCAGCGTCTGCTGCGGCAGCGCGTACATCAGGTCGATGTTGACGTTGTCGTAGCCCGCATCCTGGGCCAGCTTCACCGCACGCTCGGCTTCGCCGCTGTCGTGGATGCGGCCCAGGCGCTTGAGCGCCTCGTCGTTGAAGGTCTGGATGCCGAAGCTGATCCGGTTCACACCGGCGGCGCGATAACGGTCGAACCGGCCGTGCTCGGCGGTGCCCGGGTTGGTCTCCAGCGTCACTTCCAGGTTCGGTGCGAAGCGCAGCCGGGCCGAGGCCGCCTGCAGGAAACGGTCGATCGCCTCCGGCGGGAACAGGCTCGGCGTGCCGCCACCGAAGAACACACTGCTCACCACCCGGCCCCAGACCAGCGGCAGATCCTGATCGAGATCGCGGATCAACGCGTCGATGTACGCCTCGAACGGCAGCTCGCCCTTGGCCGCATGCGAGTTGAAATCGCAGTACGGGCATTTGCGCACGCACCACGGCAGATGCACGTACAACGCCAGCGGCGGCGTAACCAACCGCGGAGCGTGGTCATGATCACCCGTGCAGGTTTCGCCGGGCAGGTGGGAGCAGGGGGCGTGTGCCATCACAGCAGGGCGGGCAGCTTCTGCTTGAGCAGCTGCAGGGCTTTGGCGCGGTGGCTCATCGCGTTCTTCAGGTCCGGTGCCATTTCAGCCGCGGTCTGCGCCAGCACCGGGTCCAGGAACAGCGGGTTGTAGCCGAAGCCGTGGCTGCCACGCAGCTCATCGAGGATCACGCCCTCCCAGCTGCCTTCACAGATCAGCGGCTGGGGATCATCGGCATGGCGCAGCAGCACGATCACCGCATAGAAGCGGGCGCTGCGCCGATCGGCCGGTACATCGCGCATCGCCTCGAGCAGCTTGGCGTTGTTGGCGGCATCGTTGGTCGGGCTGCCGGCATAGCGCGCGCTGTACAGGCCGGGTGCGCCGTCGAGCGCATCCACGATCAGGCCCGAATCGTCGGCCAGCGCCGGCAGGCCGGTGCTCTGGCAGGCATGGCGCGCCTTGATCAGGGCGTTCTCGACGAAGGTCAGGCCGGTTTCCGGGACGTCGCTGACGCCCAGTTCGCCCTGCGCCACGATCTCCAGCGGCAGGCCGCCGAGCATGGCCTGCAGTTCCTTCAGTTTGCCGGCGTTGCCGCTGGCCAGGACCAGTTTCATTGCTTGGGCTCCAGCAGATCCCACGTGTTGCCGTACAGATCGCGGAACACCGCGACCGTCGCGTAGACCTCCTCGCGTGGGGTTTCGAGGAAGACCACGCCACGCGCGGTCATCGCTGCGTGGTCGCGCCAGAAATCATCGGTGTTCAGGAAAAATCCGACCCGGCCACCGGTCTGGTTGCCGATCCGCGCGCGCTGTTCGTCGTTGCTGGCACGCGCCAGCAACAAGGCGGCCGCGCTGCCGTCGCCCGGCCCGACCACCACCCAGCGCTTGTCGCCCTGGTCGATGTCATCGATCAGGCTGAAGCCCAGCGCGCCGGTGTACCAGGCGATCGCCTCGTCGTAGTCGGCCACTACCAGGGTGGTCAGGGCGATACGACGGTTCATGCCTTGGCCAGGGCCGCCTGCTGCGCAGCGAACAGATCCTTGATGCCCTTTTCGGCCAGGACCAGCAGCGCATCCAGTTCATCACGGCGGAAGGCGTGGCCTTCGGCGGTGCCCTGCAGTTCGATGAAACCGCCACCGTCGTTCATCACGACGTTCATGTCGGTATCGCAGTCGCTGTCTTCGGCGTAATCCAGATCCAGCACCGGGGTGCCGCGGTACACGCCCACCGACACCGCCGCGACGGCGCCGAAGATCGGGTTGCGCTTGATGTCACCGCGCTTGATCAGGAAGTTCACCGCATCCACCAGGGCCACGTAGGCGCCGGTGATGGCGGCGGTACGGGTGCCGCCGTCGGCCTGCAGCACGTCGCAGTCCAGGGTGATGGTGCGCTCGCCCAGCGCGCCGCGGTCGATGCAGGCGCGCAGCGTGCGGCCGATCAGGCGCTGGATTTCCAGCGTGCGGCCACCCTGCTTGCCGCGGGCGGCTTCGCGGTCGTTACGGGTGTGGGTCGAACGCGGCAGCATGCCGTACTCGGCCGTCACCCAGCCTTCGCCCTTGCCACGCAGGAAGCCCGGCACGCGGTTTTCCACGCTGGCCGTGCACAGCACGCGGGTCTCGCCGAAGCTGACCAGCACCGAGCCCTCGGCGTGACGGGTGAAGGCGCGCTCGATGCGCACTTCGCGCAGCTGGTCGGCCTGGCGGCCACTGGGACGGGAATCAGTCATGCTCAAGTTCCGGTAAGACGGGGGATGCGGGGCCACGCCCGGGCCGGGGACCGGCGGGCGAGGAGGCTCTAAGGAGACCGCTAGGGTACCATTTGCACTTTGAGAGCACCGGAAACCCGCATGATTCGAAGCATGACCGCCTATGCCAACGGCGAGCGCGCCACCCGCTGGGGCACGCTGGCCTGTGAGCTGCGCTCGGTCAACCACCGGTTCCTGGAGGTCGGCGTCCGCCTGCCCGAAGAACTGCGTGCGTTGGAGCCGCACCTGCGCGAGCGCGTCGCTTCCCGCTGCAGCCGCGGAAAAATCGATCTGGTCATTCGCCTGCGCGCGCCGGAGGTCACCGGTGCACTGGTGGTCAACGATGCGCTGCTGGGCCAGCTCGGCGAGCTGGCGACCCGGCTGTCCTCGAGCTTCCCGAGCCTGCAGGTGAGCTTCACCGAACTGCTGCAGATGCCGGGTGTCATGCAGGGCGAGGCGGTCGATGCCGCCGCGCTGCATGCCGAAGCCCTGGCGCTGCTGGATACGGCGCTGGACGGCTTCGTTGCCGCGCGTGAGCGTGAAGGTGACAAGCTGGCCACCGCGATCCAGGAGCGCGTGGACAGCATCGAGCGCATTGCCGCCGAGGTCACCACCCTGATCCCGCTGATCCGCGAAGGCCAGCGCACCAAGCTGGCGGCCCGCCTGGCCGACCTGCCGCACCCGGTCGATCCCGGCCGTGCCGAACAGGAACTGGTGATGTGGCTGCAGAAGCTGGACGTGGATGAGGAGCTGGACCGCCTGGGCAGCCACATCGCCGAGATCCGCCGCGTCTTCAAGCAGCGTGAGCCGGTCGGTCGCCGCCTGGACTTCCTGCTGCAGGAGTTCAACCGCGAGGCCAACACGCTGGGCTCCAAATCGGTGGACAGCCGCACCTCCAATGCCGCCGTCGAGCTGAAGGTGCTGATCGACCAGATCCGCGAACAGGTGCAGAACATCGAATGAGCAGCCCGATCCCGCCCGTCGGCGCGCCTGCGCGCGGCACCCTGTACATCGTGGCCGCGCCTTCCGGGGCCGGCAAAAGCAGCATCGTCAACGCCACCCTGGCCCGCGACCCGCAGATCGCCCTGTCGATCTCGTTCACCTCGCGCGCCACGCGCCCGGGTGAAATCAATGGTGAGCACTACCACTTCGTCAGCGCCGAGGAATTCGAGCGGATGATCGCCGCCGGCGACTTCTTCGAACATGCCTGGGTGCATGGCGACTGGAAGGGCACCGCGCGGCAGTCGGTCGAGCCGCAGCTGTCGGCCGGCCAGGACGTGCTGCTGGAGATCGACTGGCAGGGCGCCCAGCAGGTCCGCCAGCTGGTGCCAGGCACGGTCACCGTGTTCATCCTGCCGCCGTCCAAGCAGGCGCTGCAGGACCGGATGCGCAAGCGCGGGCAGGACAGCGAGGCGGTGATCGCCCAGCGCCTGGCCGCCGCGCGTGAAGAGATGCTGCACTTCAACGACTTCGACTACGTGATCGTCAACGAGGTCTTCGAGACCGCGGTGGACGAGCTGTGTGCCATCTTCACGGCCAGCCGCCTGCGCCGGGAAGCCCAGAAGGTCCGCCACGCGGGCCTCATCCAGGCCCTGCTGACCCAGGATCCGGCCACAACCGACTGATTCTCAACGGGGTGCTAGCCGGTTGGCTTGATTTTGTCCAGCCCTGGCCGGTACAATCCGTCCCCTTTCCCTCATTCGATTGAGCAGCCCTCACCGGCTGCCGGGAGCCCGCATGGCCCGCATCACCGTAGAAGATTGTCTGGAAGTCGTGAACAACCGTTTCGAACTGGTCATGATGGCGTCCAAGCGCGCCCGTCAGCTGGCCAATGGCGTCCAGGCCACCCTGGACAACAGCGAAACCGAAGACAAGCCGACCGTGCTGGCGCTGCGCGAAATTGCCGCCCGCAAGATCGACAACGCCCTGATCGACGAAGTCGAGAAGGCCGAGCGCGAGCGTGCCGAGCGTGAAGCACTGGAATGGGCCGCTGCCGAAGTCGTCGCCGACGAAGACATGTCCAAGAACGACGACTGATCGCCTCGCGCGTCCGTTGTTGTTGCTGCGAACAGCCCGCCTTTTGGCGGGCTGTTTCGTTTGTGCCGCCAGTGGTTGCGGCGGGGCCGTGTTGTTGCAGGTGAAACTCCCTGTTCAGGATTTGCCGATATCACGCCGCTGGCATAGTCTTTGAGCATGAACCCAGGCCCCACTGCCAAGGTCGCCACGCCCGCCGGCGCGGCCGTACCCGACTATGTCCTCCAGCTTGAGCGCGCAGCGCACTATCTGCCGCCCGACCAACTGCCACTGCTGCGCCGCGCCTGGGAAGTAGGCGCCGCCGCGCATGCCGGCCAGACCCGCAAGTCGGGCGAGCCCTACATCACCCATCCGGTCGCCGTGGCCCAGGTGCTGGCCGAGCTCGGCCTGGACGTGGAGGCGCTGATCGCCGCGATCCTGCACGACACCATCGAAGACACGCCGCTGACCCGCGAGGAGCTGGCCGCCGAGTTCGGCGAAGCCGTGGCCGAACTGGTCGATGGCGTCACCAAGCTGGACAAGCTGAAGTTCCGCGACCGCCAGGAGGCGGCCGCCGAGAGCTTCCGCAAGATGCTGCTGGCGATGTCGCGCGACCTGCGCGTGATCATGATCAAGCTGGCCGACCGCCTGCACAACATGCGTACGCTGGGTGCGCAGAGCCGCGAAGCGCGCGGCCGCATCGCCCGCGAAACGCTGGAAATCTACGCGCCGATCGCGCAGCGGCTGGGCATGAGCCTGGTCAAGAGCGAGCTGCAGAACCTGGGCTTCAAGGCACTGTACCCGTGGCGCCACGCCATCCTGGAAAAGCACATCCGCAGCCAGCCGGTGGTGCGCCGGGAGGCGATGGCGCAGGTGGAGGTGCAGCTGTCCCAGCGGCTGGCCAAGGAAGGGCTGGAGCACCGGCTGGTCAGCCGCATCAAGACCCCGTGGAGCATCTACAACAAGATGCACGACGAGAACAAATCCTTCGACCAGGTGATGGATGTGTTCGGCTTCCGCCTGGTCGTGCGCAACGTGCCCAGCGCCTACCACGCGCTCGGCGCGGTGCATGCCACCTTCAAGCCGCTGGACGGGCGCTTCCGCGATTTCATCGCGATCCCCAAGGCCAACGGTTACCAGTCGCTGCACACGGTGCTGTTCGGGCCGTATGGCTCGCCGATCGAAGTGCAGATCCGCACCGAAGAAATGGACCTGATCGCCGAGCGTGGCGTGGCCGCGCACTGGACCTACAAGTTCGGCGGCGACTCGCCCAACAGCGCGCAGAGCCGCGCGCATGCCTGGATCGTGGAACTGATCGATTCCCAGCGCGCCGCCGGTTCGTCGCTGGAGTTCCTGGACAACGTCAAGGTGGACCTGTTCCCGGACGAGGTCTACCTGTTCACCCCGAAGGGCAAGATCCTGGCGCTGCCGCGCAATTCCACCGCGCTCGATTTTGCCTACGCGGTGCACACTGATGTGGGCAACATGGCCGTGGCCTCGCGCGTGGACAAGAAGCTGGTGCCGCTGCGCACCAAGCTGGTCAGTGGGCAGACGGTGGAAGTGATCACCGCGCGCTCGGCCACGCCCAAGCCGCAGTGGCTGGAGTTCGTGGTCAGTTCCAAGGCACGCACGGCGATCCGTCATCAGCTCAAGCAGCTGGAGCACGAGGACGCGGTGCAGTTGGGCCATCGGATGCTGGACCGCGCGCTGGAGGCGATGGACAGCTCGCTCGAACGCCTGCCGAAGGGGCGGCTGGATGCGTTCCTGGCCGAGCACCGGTATCCGCGCCTGGAGGCCCTGCTGGCCGAAGTGGCGCTGGGCAACTGGATGCCCAACCAGGCCGCACAGGCGCTGATGGCGTATGCGGAGCTGCGCGGTGGGGCGCATTCGAAGCATTCGCAGGAAAAGATCCTGATCAACGGCAGCGAGCGCGGGGTGGTGAGCTTCGCGAACTGTTGCCAGCCGATTCCGGGCGACGACATCATGGGCTACCACACGGCCGGCAAGGGCATCGTGGTGCACCGTCTGGACTGCCCGAACCTGGCCGAGCTGCGCAAGTCGCCGGAGCGCTGGGTGCCGATCGGATGGGATACGACGGTGTCGGGGGATTACGACACGTCGTTGATCGTGGAGGTGGAGAACGGGACCGGCGTGCTGGCGCAGTTGGCGGCGGCGATCGCGCAGAGCCATTCCAACATCGAGCGGGTGGATTATCTGGACCGCGATTTCAATGCGGCGGTGCTGGCATTCAATATCCAGGTGCGTGATCGGAACCATCTGGCGGAAGTGATGCGGCGTCTGCGGCGGTTGTCGGTGGTGCAGTCGGTTCGCCGGCAATAAACCGCGTTCCGCGCGGCGATGATGGGGCCGGGCGCTCTTGGCGCACCACCGGGGTAGAGCCGACCGTTGGTCGGCTGCTCGCACACCGCGCGGCGATGATCGGCTCCAATGCCTCTTCGCCGGGCAATGGGCACACCACCGGGGGGTAGAGCCGACCGTTGGTCGGCTGCCGTGCACCGTGCGGCGATGGCCGGCTCCAACGCCTCTTCGCCGGGCAATGGGCACACCACCGGGGGGTAGAGCCGACCG
>DMZT01000214.1:10494-10978 GCA_003484865.1 Stenotrophomonas sp. | reverse complement strand
TGCCGGCGTCGCGCAGCAGCACGAAGCCCCCCCCATCGACCTTCGGGAAAGGATCGCGCATCGCCGCCACCACGCGTGTCACCCCTGCCTCGATCAAGGCCAGTGCACACGGCGGCGTGCGACCGTGGTGCGCGCATGGCTCCAGGGTCACGTAGGCGGTGGCACCGCGGGCCTGTTCACCGGCCTGGCGCAGTGCGAAGACTTCCGCGTGCGGACCTCCGGTGCGCTGGTGCCAGCCCTCGCCGACCAACCCCTCATCGCGTGCGATCACGCAGCCGACCATCGGGTTGGGCCGCGCGGTATACGCGGCGCGCTCGGCCAGGCGCAGCGCATGCGCCATGTGCTGGTGGTCGAGAGCGGTAAATTCAGTCATGGCGGTGAGCGTCCGGCGGCAGGCAGCCGCGATGGTAGCTCAGCCGTGGTGGCCGCGATGCGGCGCAGGCTCAGCCTTTCTTTTTCTTGGTCAGCGCGATCACATCGCCGA
>DMZT01000214.1:280-10422 GCA_003484865.1 Stenotrophomonas sp. | reverse complement strand
CATCGCCGAGCAGCTGCAGCTGTTCGGTGCTGGAGGGCAGCTCGCGTTCGAGCTTCTCGATTTCTTCGCGGAAATCGGCCACGTCTTCGAAGCTGCGGTACACCGAGGCAAACCGCACGTAGCCGACATGATCGAGCTTGCGCAGCTCGTTCATCACGAACTCGCCGACCTTGATCGAGGGGATTTCGCGTTCGCCACAGATACGCGCCTGCTGCATCACCGCGCGCACCGCCAGCTCGATCTTGTCTTCGGGAACCGGGCGCTTCTGCAGCGCGCGGTCGAAACCACTGCGGACCTTGCGGGCATCGAAGGCCTCGCGGCTGCCATCGCTTTTCACGATCGCCGGCAGTTTCAGTTCGATGGTTTCCAGGGTACTGAAGCGCTCGTTGCAGGCCTCGCACTCACGGCGACGCCGGATCGTCGCGCCGTCTTCAGAGACGCGCGAATCGATCACACGGGTGTCGGCATGCTGGCAGAACGGACAGTACATGGAACGCCTTACATCGGGAAAACGTCATGCCGCGGTCACGGCAGCGTCGCAACGGTACCTGAGAGGGACCGGCTACAGCAAATGGACGGGGGGAGAGTCCAGCCCTGTCTAGGTGGCGCGCCGACGCAACCACAGCAGGTGCGCCGTACAGGAGAACAGCGGCAGGCCTGCCATCAGGCGCGCGACGGCCGCGGGCAAGGCGCCGTCGAAAGCATTATGCGCCGCTGTGTGCGATGGGCCTGCATCCGGTCAGGTGCCCTGGGTTCGCCGCAGCCGCACCAGCATGACCGCCGGCAGCAGCAGCGGCGGCCCCGCCAGCAGCAGGACCAGCGCCGTTGGACTGGCGGCGGCCTGCCAGAACGCCATGCCGACGACTGCCACGGCGGCCATCCCCCCAAGGCCCAATGCAGCCCATGGCCAGGCCCCGCTGTCACGCAGGCCGGTGCGTCCCGCTCGAAGATAGCGGCTGCTCAACCATAGCCAGCCGAATACCCCGATCAGGCCCGCACTTCCCCAGCCCCCGATCAACAGGCGCGAGGCGCGATCAAGATAGGTCGGTTCGAGGAACGCGACCCAGACCCCGATGGCGGCGAACGTGCCGCCGCCGGCCATCCCCACGATGCCGCAGACAAGGGCCAGCACGGCGTAGGTACGCCGTTGCCGGCCCTCGCCCATATCAGCCGTAAACCGGGTACTTGCGGCACTGCGCGCTGACCGCGTCGCGGACGCGGGCGATCACGGCCTCATCGGCCGGGGCGTCGAGCACGTCGGCGATCCAGTTGGCCAGATCCACGCAGTCCTGCTCCACGTAACCGCGCGTGGTGACCGCCGGAGTACCCAGGCGCAGGCCCGAGGTCACGAACGGCGAACGCGGGTCGTTCGGTACCGAGTTCTTGTTGACGGTGATGTGGGCCAGGCCGAGCGCGGCTTCCGCATCCTTGCCCGAGACATCCTTGCCGATCATGTCGACCAGCATCAGGTGGTTCTGGGTGCCGCCGGAAACGATCTTGTAGCCGCGCGCGATCAGCGTGTTGGCCATCGCCTGGGCGTTCTTGACCACCTGCTGCTGGTAGGCCTTGAAGCCCGGCTCCAGCGCTTCCTTGAAGGCCACGGCCTTGCCGGCGATGACATGCATCAGCGGACCGCCCTGGATGCCCGGGAACACGATGGACTGCAGCTTCTTCTGCAGTTCTTCGCTGGCGCCCTTGGCGATGATGATGCCGCCGCGCGGGCCGCGCAGGGTCTTGTGGGTGGTGGAGGTGACCACGTGGGCGTGCGGCAGCGGGCTCGGGTAGACGCCAGCGGCAACCAGACCCGCCACGTGCGCCATGTCCACGAACAGGTAGGCACCGACCTTGTCGGCGATGGCGCGGAAGCGCGCCCAGTCCACCACCTGCGAGTACGCCGAGAAACCGGCGACGACCATCTTCGGCTTGTGCTCCAGGGCCAGACGCTCGACCTCGTCATAGTCGATCAGGCCGGCTTCGTCGACACCGTACTGGACGGCGTTGAACAGCTTGCCCGAGGCATTGACCTTGGCACCGTGGGTCAGGTGGCCACCATGGGCCAGGCTCATGCCCAGGATGGTGTCGCCCGGCTGCAGCAGCGCGAAGTACACGGCCTGGTTGGCCTGCGAGCCGCTGTGCGGCTGCACGTTGGCGTAGTCGGCATCGAACAGCTGCTTGAGGCGGTCGATGGCCAGCTGTTCGGCGATGTCCACGTACTCGCAGCCACCGTAGTAACGCTTGCCCGGGTAGCCCTCGGCGTACTTGTTGGTCAGCTGGCTGCCCTGGGCTTCCATCACCGCCGGGCTGGTGTAGTTCTCGCTGGCGATCAGCTCGACGTGGTCTTCCTGGCGCTGGGTTTCGGCGGCGATGGCCTTGGCCAGTTCGGGATCGTAGGTTTCGATGCGGACGTCACGCGGGAACATCGGTTACTCCAGGCAGGCAGAGGGGGTACAGCGCGAGCTCTGGATTGTAGTCCCCGCGGCGCGGGGTGACCAATCCCGGCGCGCGGCCCCGGAACGCGGAACGGCGCCCCGAAGGGCGCCGTCCAGGCCGTCAAGCGCGCCTGCCGGCGGGCTTACCGGTTGATCACGTAGTCGGCAATGATCCCGGTGGCGATGGCGACCAGCAGCAGGTTGCCGCGATCATCGCGGATCCAGTGGTGGTCACGCGGCGGGCGGCGCACCGAGTAGCGGCTGTAATCGTTCACCACGTACACCGGGCCGCCGTAGTACTCGCGGTAACGGTGGCCGCGCGCCCAGCCGTAGGAGCCGTAGCCCGGGGCCGGGCGATAGACCACGCGCGGCGGCGGCGGGCCCGGACGGTAGTAACCCCGGTTGTCGTAGCGAGGGTCGTAACGGCGGTCGTGGCGGACCTCGCGACGGTCATGACGATCGTGCCGGTCATGGCGATCGTGGCGGTTGTCGCGGCGGTCATCACGCCACTCCCGGCGGTCGTGACCGCGGCCACGATGGTCATCGGCGAAGGCCGGGGCCACGGTGCCCAAGGCCAGCAGCGAGGCGACGGCCCCGACCACAAATCGATTCATGCGCATGATTGGCCTCGCTTGGTGGGTTGATGGCTCCATCATGCGCACGCCGTCTGAACGGTCTCCGGCTGGAAACGGTTTCCAATTCAAGCGCTTTGACCCCGCATTCAGGCGGCGGCAAGCCCCGGGGCTCGTGGCTCCCGGCGGCACTGATCGCTTCCGGCTATAATCGGGGCATCCTTTTCTTCCATCTGTTCCTGTTCCGTCCGGAACGGGCGCAGGGTTGCGCCTTCGGAGACCTCATGTCCTCGCAATACATCTACACCATGAACCGCGTCAGCAAGGTGGTCCCGCCCAAGCGGCAGATCATCAAGGACATCTCGCTGTCGTTCTTCCCGGGTGCCAAGATCGGCCTGCTGGGCCTGAACGGCTCCGGCAAGTCGACGGTGCTCAAGATCATGGCCGGCGTGGACACCGATTTCGAGGGCGAAGCCCGCCCGCAGGCCGGCATCAAGGTCGGCTACCTGGCCCAGGAACCGGAGCTGGACCCGACCAAGACCGTGCGTGAATCGGTCGAGGAAGGCGTGGGCGAAGTGCTGCAGGCCCAGGCCCAGCTGGACGCCGTCTACCTGGCCTATGCCGAGGAAGGCGCGGACTTCGACAAGCTGGCCAAGGAACAGGAGCGCCTGGAGGCGATCCTGGCCGCCGGCGATGCACACACCCTGGAAAACCAGCTGGACGTGGCCGCCGATGCGCTGCGCCTGCCGCCGTGGGAAGCCATCGTGGGCACCCTGTCCGGTGGTGAAAAGCGCCGCGTGGCCCTGTGCCGCCTGCTGCTGCAGAAGCCGGACATGCTGCTGCTCGATGAACCGACCAACCATCTGGACGCCGAGTCCGTGGAATGGCTGGAGCAGTTCCTGGCCCGCTACACCGGCACCGTCGTGGCCGTCACCCATGATCGCTACTTCCTGGACAACGCCGCCGAGTGGATCCTGGAACTGGATCGCGGCCGCGGCATTCCGTGGAAGGGCAACTACACCGACTGGCTGACCCAAAAGGACGACCGCCTGCGTCAGGAAGACAACCAGGAAAAGTCCCGCCAGAAGGCGATCCAGAAGGAACTGGAGTGGTCGCGCCAGAACGCCAAGGGTGGCCGCACCAAGGGCAAGGCCCGTCTGGCCCGCCTGGAAGAGCTGCAGTCGGTGGATTACCAGAAGCGCAACGAGACCAACGAAATCTTCATTCCGCCGGGCGAGCGCCTGGGCAATGCGGTGATGGAGTTCAAGAACGTCTCCAAGAAGTTCGGTGATCGCCTGCTGTTCGACAACCTCAACTTCCTGGTGCCGGGTGGCGCGATCGTCGGCATCATCGGCCCCAACGGTGCCGGTAAGTCGACCCTGTTCAAGATGATCACCGGCCAGGAAAAACCGGACACCGGCGAGATCGTGGTCGGCCCGACCGTCAAGCTGTCCTACGTGGATCAGAGCCGCGACGCGCTGGAAGGCAACCACAACGTCTTCCAGGAAATCGCGGGCGGCCTGGACATCCTCAACATCAATGGCGTGGAGATCCAGTCGCGCGCCTACATCGGCCGCTTCAACTTCAAGGGCCAGGACCAGCAGAAGCTGGTCGGCTCGCTGTCCGGTGGTGAGCGTGGCCGCCTGCACATGGCCAAGACCCTGCTGCAGGGTGGCAACGTGCTGCTGCTCGATGAACCGTCCAACGATCTGGACATCGAAACCCTGCGTGCGCTGGAAGATGCGCTGCTGGAGTTCCCGGGCAACACCTTCGTGATTTCGCATGACCGCTGGTTCCTGGATCGCATCGCGTCCCACATCCTGGCGTTCGAAGGCGACTCGCACGTGGAGTTCTTCCAGGGCAACTACCGCGAGTACGAAGAAGACAAGCGCCGCCGCATGGGCGACGACGCCGCACCGAAGCGCCTGCGCTTCAAGGCGCTGAAGTAACCTGGCAGATCACGACCGTTGGTCGTGACGCTTCACCGACGGCCGCGCACTGCGCGGCCGTTTTACATTCCGGTCGGTACCCACCGCTGGCCATAGGCACCAGAATGCAATTAATTGCATATCCATAGATAACGACTCCAGGTCTCCTACGCACCCCACGCAATTGCACCCTGCAATCGCGGTCAACGTAGGAAACCACCAATGAAAGCACTGGTCATGAGTACGGCAGCCCTGCTGCTGTCGGGCACCGCCGCGGCGGCGCCGGCGAACTGGGAAGGCCGCTACATGGGCGTCCAGGCGAGCCATGCAGAAGGCAAGAGCCAGGACCGCAGCAACGCCAACGCCTCTGGAAAAAGCCCGCGCGGGTTCACCGGCGGCGTGCAGGCCGGCCGCACCTGGCAGTTCGACAGCAACGTGGTGACGGGCATCGAAGGCAGCCTCGCTATCGGCAGCATCGACCGCGACTGGAAGGACCGCGAACACCACCCGCACAGCCCGTACTACGGCAAGGACGCGGTGACCCGGTCGGGGTCGGTCAACCTGATGCTCGGCTATGCGGTCGGCCCGGTGCTGCCCTACCTGACCACCGGCGTGACCGTGGCCCGCCAGGAATACACGCTGGGCTGCGACACATCGCTGGTCGAGAAAACCAACGGCTGCCGCGTGGCGGAATTCGAGACCGGCGCCCGCCATGTTTCCACCGGCGTCAATGTCGGTGCAGGCGTGCTGGTGCGGTTCAACGAGCGCCTGTCCGCCGGCGTGGAGTACCGCTACACCAACCTGGGCTCCAGCCCGGTGCAGCTGCACGATCCGAACTACCCCGATGCGGCCCGCCGCAGCTTCCATACCGACTACAGCAGCGTTACGCTGAAGATGAATTACCACTTCTAACCCGCCACACGACGCACCCGCAGGTCCGCCTGGGCGAGGCAGTGCGCCCCCGGCACGAGAGATCTGCGATGTCCCTGTTCGAACGCGTCTTCCAGCTCCAGCAGCACGGCACCTCCGCGCGTACCGAGGTGCTGGCCGGGCTGACCACCTTCCTGACGATGTCCTACATCGTCTTCGTCAATCCGGACATCCTGGCCACCACCGGGATGGACCCGGGCGCGGTGTTCGTGGCCACCTGCCTGGCCGCGGCACTGGGTTCGCTGGTGATGGCGTTCGCCGCCAACTTCCCGGTCGGCATGGCCCCGGGCATGGGCCTGAACGCGTTCTTCGCCTTCACCGTGGTCGGCGCGGCCGGCCTGCCCTGGCAGCAGGCGTTGGCCGCCGTCTTCATATCCGGACTGGTGTTCCTGGCGCTGTCGCTCACCGGCGTGCGGGCCTGGCTGGTGGCGGGCATCCCGCCCTCGCTGCGTGCGGCGATCGTGGCCGGCATCGGGCTGTTCCTGGCGATCATCGCGCTGCAGAAATCCGGGGTGATCATCGCCAACACCGACACGCTGGTCGCACTCGGTCCGCTCAACACCGCGCCGCCGCTGCTGGCACTGGCTGGCTTCCTGCTGATCGCGATCCTGGAGGCGCGCAAGGTGCGTGGCGCGATCCTGATCGGCATTCTGGCCGTCACCGGCGCGGCGTGGCTGCTCGGTGACGTGCAGTTCCATGGGCTGGTGTCGCTGCCGCCCAGCCTGGCCCCCACCTTCCTGCAGCTGGACCTGCCCGGGCTGCTGCACCACAACGGCGGCGCGCCGATCGCGGTGTTGCTGCAGGTGGTGCTGGTGTTCGTGCTGGTGGAAGTGTTCGATGCCACCGGCACGCTGTACGGCGTGGTCGGTCGCGCGGGGCTGCTGAAACTACCGGGCGCACAGAAGCGCTTCGGCCGCGCGTTGCTGGCCGACAGCACCGCGATCGTGGCCGGCTCGCTGCTCGGGACCAGCAGCACCACCGCCTTCGCTGAAAGCGCTTCGGGCGTGCAGGCCGGTGGCCGCACCGGGTTGACCGCGTTGGTGGTGGCCGCGCTGTTCCTGGCCGCGCTGCTGTTTTCGCCGCTGGCGGCGATGGTGCCCGGCTACGCCACCGCCCCTGCCCTGCTGTTCGTGGCCGGGCTGATGCTGCGTGAGCTGGTCGATGTGGACTGGGGCGACCTGACCGAATCGGTGCCGGCCGCCCTGTGCGCGTTGGCGATGCCGTTCACCTACTCCATCGCCAATGGCCTGGCCTTCGGCTTCATCGCGTATGCGGTGCTCAAGGCCGGCACCGGGCGCTGGCGCGAGGTGCACCCGGCGGTATGGCTGGTGGCCGGGTTGTTCGTGCTGCGTTACGCGCTGGAATGAGGGTGCGCCTACCGAGCTGCGGTCGGTAGGCGGCGGATCACGCCCAGGACGGCCGCAACTGGCCATCGGCGGCGAAGCGATAACGGCCTTCGTACCAACCCAGGGCAAACAGGCTGAGCACCTGCTCGTAATAGCGCGGCGGCGCGGCGCGCTGCTGCTCCGGCGTTGGCAGGCCGGCCACCATCGCCTTTGCGCGGTCTGCTTCGCCCTGCGCCTGCAGGTAGGGCACCAAGGCGGCATGGAAGCCGTAGTTGCCGGTGCCCTCGCGCACGCCGGTGAGCGTGTTGACCTTCTCGGGTATGGGTTGTCCGTCGCGCAGTACCGTCAGCGGGCCATGCAGGGCCTCCAGCACCGGACGGAAGCTGGGATCGTTGACCGCGGTCATGCCCGCCCACAGATAACAGCGGATCGCGTCGTAACTGCCCAGCGGGCCCTTGTCCGGATCGGCGATGAAACCGCCGTCGCGCCACGCGGTCCAGTCCGGCGCAAAGCCGTGCGGCGCGGTATCGCGCAGCAATCGAACGCTGTTGCCGATCACGGTCGTCCACGGCCCGGTCGGGTCCAGTGCGGCGAACCGGCGCAGCAGCGGCAACGGTACGTAGCTGGGATTGAAGCGCCAGGTATCTTCGGTCGCAAACCCATTCGGCCCCGGCAGCAGCATCGTGCCCAGGCCCGGCACATCCACCAGTTCCTGCACCTGGATCGCGGCCAGCATCGCCTCGGCGGTCTGCCGCAGCGCCGGGCGTTTCCACAGCCGCGCGGCTTCGTGCAGGGTGTAGGCCAGCCACACGTCCGAGTCGCTGGCGGGATTGTCGTCGAGCACCTTCCACGCATTGGCGGCGGCATCGCGCCCCCACAACCAGGCCGGCAGGCGTTGCGTCATGCTGCCACCGGCGAGGTTGTCCTCGGTCCAGCGCAGCAGGCGGTCGAACAGCGGCTGATCGTTGTCCACCAGCGCGAAGAACAGCGCGTAGGACTGGCCCTCGGAGGTCGAGCGCTGGTCGGCGTTGTTGTGGTCGACCATGCGGCCGTCCGGGGTCACGCTGGAAGCACGCATCACCTGCCATGCCGTCCACGGGCCGGGGCCACGCGCCGGGCCGTTGGCCGAGCAGGCCAGCAGCGGGGTCACGGCCAGCGCCTGCAGCAGGCGGCGGCGCATCGGGTGGAACGATGGGGAATCAGTCACGGGACATCAGCCTCTTCGCAGCAGGAACCAGCCAAGCCTGCGGGACGCCCGCGGCCAGGTAAAGCCTGGCAGCGGGCCGGTCGTCAGCGCATGACGGCGATCATTCACCCGAGGCGTACGGCGAGCGCAGCGGCTGCGGCTGCTTGCCCAGCCCGGCGCCGAGGCGGTCGAGCAGGAAGCGCAGGTACAGGCTGGTGCCGAACTGCCGGTAGTCACGCGCGTTGTTGAACTCCATGCGCCCGCCCAGGAACAACTGCGAAGACAGCTGCCATTCGGCCGCGGCGCTGAGGTTGTAGGACACACCGGTCTTGGTCTGGCCGGTGTAGACCGGATCGACATACTCCGTGGTCAGGCCCAGCAGCGCGGCCATCGAGGCGGCCTCGTAGGCAGCCTGCTGCATCGCCGGGTCGGTCGGGAAGTAGGGCGCAGCGTCTTCCTTGAAGTGCTGTACGCCGACGCTGGTATCCAGCTGCCACGCCACGCGGCCGCTGGCGGTACGGCCGTTCCAGTGCACCGGGAAGCCGACATCCACATAGCGCTGCGGGCTGAAGTAGCCGCCGTGGCCGTAGGTGAAGCCGCTCAGGTTGCGGTCGTACTGCATCGCCGTGAGGTTCAGGCCAGCGGTCAGCGATTGGTTGTCGGTTTCCAGCGCGTGCACATACACGCCCACGCCGACTTCCTGGCGGTCGTTGTCGGCCACGTTCTCGCCTTCCAGGCGGTGCCAGGACGCGCTCGCGTAGCCGCCCAACTGTCCATTGTCGACGGTCGCGGCGAGCTTGGCGCCGCTGGCGGTCACCCCGCCCCAGCGCAGCCCGTTGCGCCCGTCTTCCACACCGGCGAAGGACAGCAGGCTGTCGGTCACCGCGCGGCGCGAGGCTTCGCCGGACCAGGTCAGCGCATCGCCGATCTGACCGCGGTAGCCGATGCCGCCGACGATCTGGGTGTCATCGAAGCCCAGCGGCGTGCTGCCGACGTCGGCGCGGAAACCACCGCGCTCGTATCCCACCGAGACGCCGGCACCGCTGGCGTCCTGCGAGCTCATCCGGCGCGAGCCTGCCGCGTTGGCCACCATCGCATACAAGGTGTCCTGGAATGCCTGCGGGGTCTGCGAGCCACCGCCGCCCTGTGCCAGCGTCTTGAGCTGGGCCTGCTCGGCCGCGCTCAACCCGCGCACGAGACTGGCGTTGCCCAGTACCTGCGTGGCGATATCGCTGATCGGTGTGTTGGCCAGATCGCGGCTGAGGATGTAGCTGGGCAGCGGATCGGCGAACAGCAGTTCGCGGGTCGCGGCGACGCGCTCGGCCTGGGTCAGCGCGCTGTCGGTCTGGTTGAACAGCTCCTGGTAGCGGCCATTGTCCAGTGCGCGTTCGTAGATGAGATTGCGGGTGACGATGCTCTCGCCACGGGTCAACAGGGTCTGGTACAGCGACGAACCGACCAGATCATCCACCGGCGTGCGGTCAGCGGCCAGGGCGCCCGCGAGGGCGGCCTGCGGGCCACCGCCGAAGCGGCTGGCACTGGTGTATTCAGGATCGGGGCGGCCGGCATCGAGCACGGTCGGGGTGATGGCCACCTTGAGCTTGCCATCGCCGACCGCAAACTGCCCTTCCAGCGGCACCTGCAGGTCATCGAGCTGGCCCATGCCGGCTTCGCCGGCGCGGGTGCGGTACGCCGCACCGACCGCCAGGCTGCTGCTGTTTTCGGCCTTGAGCGCGCGTAGTTCATCGAGC
>DMZT01000214.1:0-129 GCA_003484865.1 Stenotrophomonas sp. | reverse complement strand
GCGCGCGTAGTTCATCGAGCACGCCGTTGCCGGTGGTGGCCGCCGGCAGCGGGCCAAGCGCGGTGTTGCGCGAGGCGCGCGGCACACTTGCCTGGCTGGGCACCTGGCGCGAGCCGGGCACCGGCAACG
>DMZT01000213.1 GCA_003484865.1 Stenotrophomonas sp. | reverse complement strand
CGCGCCGGCCACGGCGGGCGCGGCGTCCCAGGACACGCGCCCGGCTTCGTGGAAGACCGCCACACCGATCACGCCGATGTTGGCCGGGCGCCCGGTGCGGCCGGCGTAGCTGCGGTCCGGATCGGTGAACACGAACTGCGCGACTTCCTCGGCGGATTTGCGCCAGCCGTGGATATCGGTGGTCTGCCACGGGTTGAGCACGTAGCCGGTCTGGTGGGGCGCGGCCACCTCGCCGCTGATGGCATTCAGACCATCCACCGAGAGCACCACCAGCACCCGCTCGGCGCTGCCGTTGCGCAGGCGCACGCTGTAACGGTGGCCCTGCTGCCCCGCGATCCAGCGCTGGCCGTCCTGGCGGTACTGGGTCAGGGCCTGGCCGCTGTCGCGGTCGATCACCGTCAGGTGGACCGGACCGGTGTCGTGACGCAGCGGGACCGCCGGTTTGAAGCCGCACAGGGCCAGCACGGCAAGCAGGGGCAGGATCAGGTGTTTCATGGGAAGGCTCCGCAGGGCAGGTGCAGGATCAAACGCACGGCCCCGGCCAACGGGGTCGAGCGCGGGCAGGTAAACTGGGGCGGTTCATCTGTCCGCATCGATTCCCCATGACTACCCGCGTTCTTACCGGCATCACCCCCTCCGGCACGCCCCACCTGGGCAACTACGTCGGCGCCATCCGTCCGGCGATCACCGCCAGCCAGGCCTCGGAGATCGAGAGCTTCTTCTTCCTGGCCGACCTGCACAGCCTGATCAAGGCGCAGGAGCCCGAGCGCACCCAGCGCTCCACGCTGGAGATCGCGGCAAGCTGGCTGGCGTGCGGGCTGGATCCGGACAAGGTGTGGTTCTACCGGCAGAGCGACATCCCGGAAACCACCGAGCTGATGTGGTTCCTGACCGTGATCGCCAGCAAGGGCATCCTCAACCGCGCGCACGCCTACAAGGCGGCCGTGGACAAGAACCGCGAGGAGCAGCTGGATGACGACGCCGGGGTCAGCGCGGGGTTGTTCATGTACCCGGTGCTGATGGCCGCCGACATCCTGATCTTCAAGGCCAACCGCGTGCCGGTCGGCCGCGACCAGATCCAGCACATCGAGATGGCGCGCGATTTCGCGCAGCGCTTCAACCATGTCTACGGCCAGGCGTTCTTCCCGCTGCCGGAGGTCGTGATCGATGAGCAGGTCGCCACGCTGGCGGGCCTGGACGGCCGCAAGATGAGCAAGAGCTACCACAACACCATTCCGCTGTTCGCCCCGCGCGCGGAGCTGAAGAAGCTGGTGTTCTCGATCCTGACCGATTCGCGCGCACCCGGCGAGCCCAAGAGCACCGAAGGCTCGGCGCTGTTCCAGATGTACCAGGCGTTCGCCACCCCGGAGCAGACCGCGGCGTTCGCGCAGGCCTTCGCCGAGGGCATCAGCTGGGGCGATGCCAAGCAGCAGCTGTTCGAGCGCATCGACAGCGAGATCACCCCGCTGCGCGAGCGCTATGACGCGCTGATGGCCGAGCCGGAAAAGATCGAGGCGCTGCTGCGTCGTCGTGGCCAGCAGCTGCGCGAGCAGTTCGCGGTGCCGTTGCTCAAGGAGCTGCGTCATGCGGTCGGCCTGCGCGATCTCTCCACCGCCGGTCACGTGCCCAGCGAGGAAAGCGGGGCCGCACGCGCTGCACCGCCGCTGTTCAAGCAGTACCGCGAACAGGATGGCCGCTTCTACTTCAAGCTGCAGGCCAGTGACGGCACGCTGCTGATCCAGAGCGAAGGCTTTGATTCGCCGCGTGACGCCGGCCAGCTGATCGGCGTGCTCAAGCAGACCGAACATGGCGACGGCCTGCAGAGTGAGCTGTTCAAGCTCGAGGCCGAGGTGGGCGTGGTGCTGGCCGCACTCCAGGCGCTGCGCGGGTAATGCCGGCGGCTGTCCGGCGACCAGGTAACCGCAGCATCACGTAGTGCCGGCCGCTGGCCGGCAACCAGGCGAACGCCCCATCACGCAGGCATCGACCGTGGGTCGATGCAACCGCTATGGCATGATGCCCCTGCACGCCGCAGGGGCGTGTTCCTGCACGGGAGACTGCGATGGCCTGGTTGTCGTTGTTGTTGTTCCTGCCCTGGTTCGTGCTGCTGGGCACGCTGTACTGGCTGTTTCCGCGCCAGCCGCGTGGCACCGCGCGCCGCGTGTTCGATGGTGCTGCGCTGGTGCTGGCCTTCGTGCTGAGCATCCTGGCGATGCTGTGGGGCCACCACATCGGCGTGGTCCAGAACGATGCCGGACCGATCTGGCGACAGGTGCTGGCGGTGCTCTATGCCTACGGTGCATTCCTGGCGGTGATGGTGGCCGCGGTGCTGCTGCGTGGGCCACTGCTGAGCGCGACTGCGACCAAAGCCGCATCGAAGCCGCTGCACTGATCGACGTAAGATGGAGGCGTTTCGTGCCAGGGATGTGTTGATGCACTCCGAGCCCAGCATTCATACGATTGACACCGCGTTCCAGCGCGATGATTTCGATGCCGCCTACCTGATTGTCGAGAACGGCCGGGCGGCGTTCATCGATTGCGGTACCGGCCTGGCCGTGCCGGCGATGCTCGCCGCGTTGGCGCGCGCCGGCTGCACACCCGAGCAGGTCGACTGGCTGATCCTCACCCACGTGCACCTGGACCATGCCGGGGGTGCCGGCCTGCTGATGCAGCAGCTGCCCAACGCCACGCTGGTGGTGCATCCGCGCGGCGCGCCGCACATGATCGATCCGGCCCGGCTGATCGCCGGTGCCACCGAGGTCTATGGCGAAGCGGAGATCGCGCGCAGTTATGGGCCGATCCTGGCGGTCCCTGCCGACCGGGTGGTGATTGCCGAGGAGGGCCACACCGTGGATCTGGCCGGCCGCCCGCTGCTGTGCGTGGATACGCCCGGGCACGCGCGTCATCATCTGTGCGTGTGGGATGCACGCAGCCGCAGCTGGTTCACCGGCGATACCTTCGGGCTGTCCTACCGCGAGCTGGACAGCGCGCAGGGGGCCTTCATCGTGCCGACCTCATCGCCGGTGCAGTTCGATCCCGAGCCGCTGAAGCAGTCGATCGCGAAGATGCTGGCCTACGATCCACAGGCCATGTACCTGACCCACTACGGGCGCGTGGCACCGCCGCGGAAACTGGCGGCGGATCTTGTCGAGCAGATCGATGCGATGGTCGAGATCGGTCGCCAATGCGATGGTCGGCCGGATCGGCATCGCTGCCTGGTCGCGGCGCTGACCGCGCTGTACCTGGAACGCGCGCAGGCGCATGGCTGTCCGCTCGATGATGAGGCGGTGACCCGGGTGCTGGCGATGGACATCGAACTCAACGCCCAGGGCCTGGCCTGCTGGCTGGATCGCGATCGGCGCTAGTGCACGGTCACGGAGGTGTCACGTTACACTCCGGTGTCCTGTTTTCCGTCCTGGTGTCTGCCGTGAATCCGATGCGCATGCTGCTGCTGTCGTCCTGCCTGTTCGTGGGCGGCCTGGCCCACGCCGCCAATGACCTGCCCGGTGGCGGCATCGATCCCCAGGCCCTGTCGCGGCATGTCCGCATCCTGGCCTCGGACGCGTTCGAAGGCCGCGCGCCGGCCACGCCGGGTGAAGAGCGCACCGTCCAGTACCTGATCGAAGAGTTCAAGACGTACGGCCTGCAGCCCGGCGGCGTCGACGGCAGCTGGGTGCAGCCGGTGCCGATGGTGCGTGCGCAGGTCGATGGCCCGGTGCGTGCGCAGCTGCGCCAGAAGGGCAAGCAGCGCGCCCTGGTCAATGGCGAAGACGTGACCCTGCAGAGCCTGCGTCCGCAGGATGCGGTGGCGATCAAGAACGCTCCGCTGGTGTTCGTGGGCTACGGCATCGATGCGCCCGAGCGCCACTGGAACGATTACAAGGACGTCGATCTGCACGGCAAGATCGCGGTGGTGCTGATCAACGACGCCGATTTCGAGGCCGACCAGCCGGGCGCGTTCGATGGCAAGGCGGTGACCTATTACGGCCGCTGGACGTACAAATTCGAAGAGGCCGCGCGCCGCGGTGCGCAGGGCGTGCTGATCGTGCACGAGACCGCGCCGGCCGCGTATGGCTGGGCCACGGTGAAGAGTTCGGGCACCTCGCCGCTGTTCGATATCGAACGCACCCGCGAGCAGGCCCTGGCCCAGCACGTGCCGGTGCGCGGCTGGATGCAGCGCAGCCTGGCCGAGCAGCTGTTCCGCGATGCGGGCCTGGATTTCGAGGCCGAGAAGCGCCGTGCGATGACCCCGGCCTTCAAGCCGGTCGCGCTGGGCGATGCGCAGCTCTCGGTGGACTTCAAGCTCAAGCGCGAGCAGGTGATCACCCGCAACGTGGTGGCCAAGCTGCCGGGCGGCGCGCATGCCGATGAAGCGGTGATCTTCTCCGCGCATTGGGATGCCTTCGGTATCGGCCAGCCCGATGCCAAGGGCGACCGCATCCGTCGCGGCGCGATCGACAACGCCACCGGCGTGGCCACCGTGCTCGAGCTGGGCCGCGTCTTCGCTGCCGGCCCGCAGCCGCAGCGCACGCTGTACTTCGTGGCGCTGACCGCCGAAGAGAAGGGCCTGCTCGGTGCCAGCTACTACGCCGCGCACCCGCTGGCCCCGCTGGACAAGACCGCCGCGGTGTTGAACATCGAGATGTTCAGCCCGGATGGCCCGACCCGCGATATCGCGTCGTGGGGCAAGGGCCGGGTGTCGTTGGAAGGCGACCTGGAGCGCGTGGCCAAGGCCCGTGGCCGCACCTATTCGCCGGATCCGAACCTGGAAGCGGGCTTCTTCTACCGCGCCGACCACTTCGCCTTCGCCCGCCTCGGCGTGCCGGCGATCACCATCGGGCCGGGGCTGGACATGCGTGAGGGTGGGATCGAGAAGGGCCGAGAGCTGCGCGATGCCTACTTCGCTGCCTGCTATCACCAGGCCTGCGATGCGTGGACCCCGAGCTGGGATCCGAGCGGCCACGCCGCCGATACCCTGCTGGTCTACGACCTGGGCGCAGAGCTGGCCAACAGCCGTCGCTGGCCGCAGTGGGAAGAAGGCTCCGAGTTCCGCGCCGAGCGCGAGAAGAGCGAATCGGCGCGCCGTTGAGGCGTACCGTCGGCGGCGCTCAGCGCCGCCGCAACAGACGCCAGGCGCCCCAGCCGCTGGCCGCGAGCGCGGCCAGGTAACAGGCGATCATCCAGCCGAACCGC
>DMZT01000409.1 GCA_003484865.1 Stenotrophomonas sp. | reverse complement strand
CAGATCCGCTTCGACCAGGAACGCGCGGGTGCGCTGGGCCTGACCACCCGCCAGATCGCCGATGTGGTGGTCAAGAAGGTGCGCGGTGATGTCGAAGCCGCCCTGGAAATTGTCGCTGCCGATCGAGACACCGGGCTGATCGGGCAGGGAAGCACCCCAGCGCACGAAGTGGGTGCCTTGCTCGACCAGCCGCTGCAGGCGCTCGCGCGACTCGTGGTAGTCGCCGTAGCCGAGCAGGATGATGCCGTCGGCCTTGTTGCTGTCCTCGTAATCGGCCTGCCAGTCGGTGGACAGCTGCTGGAAGGAGACCAGCAGGTCGTAGCCGCGCAGCGCGCAGGCCCGGGTGATCGAGCCGAGCATGGCGTGGAAGAACGGGTTGATCAGCGAGTCGTCGTTGGTGGGGTCTTCGAAGAACAGCAGCGCCAGCGTGCCGGCATTGCGCAGGCGCAGGCTGGAGGCATTCTTGTCGACCTTGTAATTCAGCTCCCGGGCAATGGCCAGGATCCGCTGCCGGGTCTCGGCGTTGACCATCGGGCTGCCGCGCAGCGCCCGCGACACCGTGGGCTGGGAGACGCCGGCCAGGTGGGCGATATCGAGGGAGGTGGCTTTGCCGCGGATGGTCATTTCAGCAGGGGGTGAGGCAGTGAAGGGACATCATGCCATGCGCTGCCAGGGCTGGGCCTGTCGCCGGGACGGTCAGGCTGGCCGGGGCCTGGCGGCAGTCGGCGTAACGGTCGTCACCCTTGCCGCGTATGGCTCGAGCAGGTTTCCGGTCGCTGCCGGGCGGAATTCCGACAGGGTCGGGGACGGCGGCAATGATAAGATGGTGCAATCTGGATCCCCCCAATTTTCCCAAGGGCGGCCCGGCAGATCTGCACCCCGCCCGGGGCTGTGATATGACTGCGGCCTGCCCTCGGACAACGGAAGAGCAACCCTATGGCGCGCGGCATCAATAAAGTCATCCTGGTCGGCAACCTCGGCAACGACCCGGACGTGAAGTACACCCAGGGCGGTATGGCGATCACCCGCATCAGCCTGGCCACCACCAGCGTCCGCAAGGACAAGGATGGCAACCAGCAGGAGCGTACCGAATGGCACCGCGTGGTGTTCTTCGGCAAGCTCGGCGAGATCGCCGGTGAATACCTGCGCAAGGGCAGCTCGGTCTACGTCGAAGGCAGCCTGCGTTACGACAAGTACACCGGTCAGGATGGCGTGGAGAAGTACTCCACCGACATCATCGCCGATGAAATGCAGATGCTCGGCGGCCGTGAGGGCGGCGGTGGCGGTGGTGCCGGTGGCGAACGTCCGCAGCGCCAGCAGGCCCCGCGGCAGGAGTACGGCGGTGGTGGTGGTGGTGGCGGTGGTCAGCGCGGCGGCGGTGGTGGTGGCTACGGCCAGCAGCGCCCGCAGCAGCAGGCCCCGCAGCAGTCCGCGCCGCCGATGGACGACTTTGCGGATGACGATATTCCGTTCTGATTTCCAGTCGTCAGTTCGCGTTTGAATAAACCCCAGTAAGCCGGTGTGCTTACTGGGGTTTTCTCGTTTGGGCGGCGTTGTGCCCCGCAGCATGCGTTTTCGTGCACCGCGTCTTGCAAAAAAAACCGTTCCTCCTCTATGGTGCAATCGATTGCATTGCAGCAGTTCGACAGCGTTTGATACCAGGAGGCCGGAAGGCGGATGTCCATCCATTCCATCAGACCGCCCTCGGCGCCGGGGCTCACGCGGCGCGATGCGCTTCGCATGGCGGTCGCCGGCAGCCTTGGGCTGGGTGCTGCGGCCGTGTTGCCGGCGTTTGCCGCTGCCGCCCCGCTCAAGGGCAACCTGAAGCACGCCGTCGCCCGCTGGACCTTCCCGCAGCTGTCGGTCGCCCAGCTCTGCACGACGGTGAAGGACATTGGTTTTGCCGCCATTGATCTGGTCGGCCCAGAGGATTGGCCCACACTGAAGGCCCACGGCGTGGACAGCTCGATGTGCAACGGCGCGGAGCTGGGCCTCACCAAGGGCTTTGCCGACCCCCGGTTCCACGACGCCCTGGTGGAGCGCTACACGCGGCACATCGATCTGGTGGCCGATGCGGGGTACCGCAACCTCATCTGTTTTTCCGGCAACCGCAATGGCATGGATCCCCAGCAGGGCATGGCCCACGCCGAGGCGGGCCTCAAGCGCATCCTCGGGCATGCCGAGAAACGCGGCGTGGTGCTGGTGATGGAGCTGCTGAACTCCAGGGTCGATCATCCCGACTACCTGTGCGACACCTCCACATGGGGCGTGGCGTTGTGCCAGCGTCTCGGCTCGGACCACTTCGGCCTGCTCTACGACATCTATCACATGCAGATCATGGAGGGCGACATCATCGCCACCATCGGCAGGGATCACGCCTGTTTCAAGCATTACCACACGGCGGGCGTGCCGGGCCGGCACGAGATCGGGGACCACCAGGAACTCAACTACCCCGCCATCTGTCGCGCGATCCGCGACACCGGTTTCGACGGCTATCTGGCGCAGGAATTCATGCCTGCGGCACCGGATCCCGTCGGCTCGCTGCGCGAGGCGATCCGCCTCTGCGACGTCTGAAACGATATCCACCAGGTGAGAGATCCATGGCAGACAATCATTACGACGCCATCGTTGTTGGCTCGGGAATCAGTGGCGGTTGGGCGGCGAAGGAGCTGACCGAGAAGGGCCTCAAGGTGCTGATGCTGGAACGCGGCCGCAACATCGAGCACGTGAAGGACTACGTCAACGCGATGAAGGAGCCGTGGGACTTCCCGCACCGCAACCGGCCAACCCAGGCGATGAAGGCGGCCTTCCCGGTGCTGATGCGCGACTACGCGCTGGCCGAGAACCTCCAGGGCATGTGGGCCGACGAACAGGAATCGCCCTACATCGAGACCAAGCGCTTCGACTGGTTCCGCGGCTACCACGTCGGCGGGCGTTCGCTGATGTGGGGCCGGCAGAGCTATCGCTTCTCCGACCTGGACTTTGAGGCGAACGTCAAGGACGGCATCGCCACCGACTGGCCGATCCGCTACGCCGACATCGCCCCCTGGTACGACCATGTGGAGAAGTTCGCCGGCATCGCCGGCACCCGCGAAGGGCTGGACGTGCTGCCGGATGGCGAGTTCCTGCCGCCGATCCCACTCAATATCGTCGAGAAGGATGTGGCCGCGCGGATCAGGAAGGCCTTCGGCGGCACCCGGCACATGATCCACTCGCGCACCGCCAACATCACCCAGCCGATGCCCGAGCAGGGCCGCGTCAACTGCCAGTACCGCAACAAGTGCATCCTCGGCTGTCCCTTCGGGGCCTATTTTTCCACCCAGGCAGCGACGCTGCCGGCGGCGATGAAGACGGGCAACCTGACCTTGCGGCCATTCTCCATCGTCAAGGAAGTGCTCTACGACAAGGACCGCAAGCGTGCGCGCGGCGTAGAGGTCATCGATGCCGAGACGGGGCAGACCTATGAGTACACGGCGAAGGTCATCTTCCTCAATGCGTCGTCCTTCAACTCGACCTGGCTGCTGATGAACTCGGCCACCGATGTCTGGGACGGTGGGCTGGGCTCCTCGTCCGGCGAACTGGGCCACAACGTGATGGACCATCATTTCGGCGCGGGTGCCTCCGGCCGGGTCGAAGGGTATGAAGACAAGTACTACTTCGGCCGTCGTCCCTGCGGCTTCTACATTCCCCGCTTCCGCAACGTGGCTGCGGACAAGCGCCGCTACCTGCGTGGCTTCGGCTACCAGGGCGGTGCCAGCCGCATGGGATGGTCGCGCGAGATCGCCGAGCTGAATATCGGTGCCGACCTGAAAGAGGCGCTGACCGTGCCCGGTGACTGGCGCATCGGCATGACCGGCTTCGGCGAGATGCTGCCGCACCACGACAACACGATCCGCCTGGACAGCGACCGCAAGGACAAGTGGGGACTGCCGGTGCTGGCGATGGATGTCTCCATGCGCGCCAACGAACTGGCCATGCGCAAGGACATGGCCGCCGATGCCGCCGAGATGCTCGAGGCCGCCGGCGTCAAGGACGTGGAGATGCATGACAATGACTACGCCCCGGGCAAGGGCATCCACGAAATGGGGACTGCGCGCATGGGCCGTGACCGCAGCACCTCCGTGCTGAACCAGCACAACCAGGTCTGGGATGCGCCCAACGTCTATGTGACCGACGGGGCGTGCATGACCTCCAGCGCGTGCGTGAATCCTTCATTGACCTACATGGCGCTGACGGCACGCGCTGCCGACCATGCCGTGCGCGAACTGAAAGCGGGGAATCTCTGATGGACCGCCGCGAACTGCTGAAGATGATCGTCGCCGCCACCGGTGCGGCCATGATCGGTCTGCCCGCACTCGGTCAGGCACAGGCTCCTGCCGCAGGGGCGAAGTCGCGCTTCTCCGACGCGGATGTCGGCACGCTGGATGAGATCGCCGAGACCATCCTGCCGCGGACGAAGACGCCGGGGGCGAAAGACGCAGGCGCCGGTGCGTTCATGGCGACGTTCGTCAGCGACTGCTACACCGCCCGGCAGCAGGCGACGTTCCGCGCCGGCCTGGCCGATATCGACAAACGCGCGGGCGGCCGCTTCGTTTTACTTGCGCCGCAGGCCCGCACCGAGCTGCTGCGCGCGCTGGATGCAGAGGCCAGGAAGCACGCGGTCGAGGTGACCGAGACCGGCACCGCCGAGGAGGGAGAAGCGATGCCGCATTACTTCACGATGCTCAAGCAGCTGACCATATTCGGTTTCTTCACCTCCAAGGCCGGCGCAACTGAAGTGCTGCGCTACGTCGCGGTGCCGGGGCGCTACGACGGCGACCTCGCCTATATCCCCGGTACGCCGGCGTGGGGGACCAGCTGATGGAGCGCAACGGAATGATCACGCCTGTGCTGATCGCCGCCGCCGTGCTGGTTGCCGCACCTGCGCTCGGGCAGGCCGGTGCCGACCCTGCACGCGATCCGAAGAAGACCGAGGTCTGGACGCCGGTGCCAACGAGCGTGGCCACGCCCCCAGGAAAGGCACCCTCCGACGCAATCGTGCTGTTCGATGGCAACGATGTGTCCGCCTGGGAGTCGGAGCAGGGCGGGCGCGTGCCTTGGCGCGTCGCTGATGGCGTACTGACGGTGGTTCCGGGCAGCAAGGGCATCCGCACCAGGCAGCACTTCTGCGACGTCCAACTGCATGTCGAGTGGCGCACGCCTGTCGAAACCGAGGGCTTTGAGGGCCAGGACCGCGGCAACAGCGGCATCTTCCTGCAGGAACGATACGAGCTGCAGGTGCTCGACAGCTACAACAACCCGACCTATGCCAATGGCCAGGCCGGCGCCATCTACAAGCAGGCCATGCCCTTGGTGAACGCCTCGCGCGCACCGGGGCAGTGGCAGGCCTACGACATCCTCTGGAAGGCACCTCGGTTCTCACCCGGCGGCGGGCTTGTGTCGCCCGCGCGCATCACGGTCCTGCACAACGGCGTGCTGGTGCAGGACGACACCGTGCTGGCGGGCAAGACCGAGTACATCGGCGCGCCCTCGTACGCGCCCCATGGGTGTGCGCCGATCTACCTGCAGGAACACGATTCCAACGTCAGCTACCGCAACATCTGGGTGCGGGCGCTGTAGTGGACTCCTATTTCGCCAGGTAACTGGCGAGATTGTCGATTTCCTGTGCCGACAGCTGGGAAAAGGGCGGCATCAAGCCCCCGCCCTTGCTGATCTTTTCCTTGATCTGCGCCGGCTGCAGCCGCTTGGCGACATCGGTGAGTGCGGGGAACGTCGGCGGAATGCCGGCCCGATTCGCGCCGTGGCAGGCCGTGCAGTGCACGGTATAGAGTTGTGCGCCAGCGGCCGGGTCGTCCTTGGACCACGCTGTGGTGGGGGCCAGCACCGTGCCGAACAGCGTCAGGACCAGCGTCAGGATCTTGTTCACGTGGGGCTCCTTGGCGGGCTAGCGCGGTGCGCTGGCGGGCGGCGTGGCGGTGAGGTGTTGACGCAGGTAGTCCGCGCCCGTCTTGATGACCTTGGCCGGATCACGCGGTTGGTCGTGCTCGACGATGTACCACTGCACGCCCGCCGCCGCGGCGGCAGGCAGGATCGCGTTCCAGTCCAGCACGCCCTGGCCAACGGCGGCGAAGCCGCCCTCGTCTTCGGCCTGGCCTTTGGGGGCGTTGTCCTTGGCGTGTACCGCGAACACGTGGCCACGGAATTTGCCCAGCATCACCACCGGGTCATGGCCCGCACGGGCTACCCAGGCCAGGTCCAGCTCGGTCTGCAGGTCGGGGCCGGCCGCAGCGAACAGCAGTTCCAGGCCGGTTTTGCCGTTGAAATCGACCAGCTCGAAGTCATGGTTGTGGTAAGCCAAGCGCATCCCCTGGGCCTTTGCCAGCGCCGCGATCCGGCCCAGTTCCTGGCCCAGTGTGGTCCAGCCTGCGGCATCGGTCGGCCGATCCTTCTTGTCCAGGTACGGCACCACCAGGGTGGTGTTTCCGATCGAGTGGTTGAAGGCCACCACCCCGGCCAGGTCGCTGCGCAGATCGGCCAGTTGCACGTGGGAGGAAATGGCCTTGATCGAATAGCGGTCCAGCAGGTGCTTGAGTTCGGTGGCGCTGACGTTCTGGGTACCCACTGTCTCCACCGCGCCGACGCCCGCGTCATGCACGATCTTCAACTGCTGGTCGAGCGTGCCGGCGTCGCGCAGCGTGTACATCTGCACTGCGATGGGCTGCTGCGGACCGGCGGGGTCGCCTGCGAAGGCAGGCAGGGCAACGAGCAGCAGCAGTGCAAGGGTGGTGGTCCTGCGCGTAGCGATTTTCATCAACACATCCTCCCGGGATTCAACCGATGGTGGTCCAGGCACGTGACCTGGCCGATGCAATCACGCGGTCGACGATCAACGCCGAACGCAGGCCGTCCTCGAAGGTGGGCAGGCCCTGTGGCCGCTCACCGTCGATGGCGTGATAGGTGTCGGCGACGAACGCCTCGAAGCAGTGGCCGTAGCCCTGCGCATGGCCGGGCGGCAACACCGACAGCCGGCGTTGTTCGGCACTGCCGGCACCCGGTCCACGCACGAAGGTTTCCTCGCGCTGGTCGGGTCGGCCGATCCACAGCCGTTCGGCGTCCTCCTGGTTGAACGCCACGCTGGCCTGGGCGCCGTCGATCTCGAACCAGAGGCGATTGTGGCGTCCGGCCGAGACCTGGCTGACCGTCAATGACGCCAGCGTGCCTGCGCCGGTCTTGAACATCGCCGCGGCCACATCTTCGCTGGATACGGCCTGCATCGCGCCGCCCGCCGCCGGCGTGGTGAAGCTCTGGCCGGTGAGGGCGCCGCGCTCGGCGAGCACGGTGGCGAATGCCGCACTGACGTCGACGAAGCGCTCGCCACTGACCCATTCCACCAGGTCGCACCAGTGCGAGCCGATGTCGGCGAACACGCGCGACGCGCCGCCCAGCGCCGGGTCCACGCGCCAGTTGTTGCTGGCCGGGTCCAGCAGCCAGTCCTGCAGGTAGCTGCCGTGGATCAGGTGCAGCGGCCCCAGTTCGCCCTGCGCGATGCGGGCGCGCGCCTCGCGCACCACCGGGTGGTAGCGGTAGACGAACGGCACCGTGGCGACCAGCCCGGTCGAGGCGGCCAATGCGGCCAGCGCCTGGGCGTCCTCCAGCGTGGTGGCCAGCGGTTTCTCGCAGATCACGTGCTTGCCCGCGTTCAGCGCCGCCTGCGCCATGCCGCGGTGCAGATGGTTGGGCGTGCAGACGTGCACCACCTGCACCTGTGGATCGGCGACCACGTCCTCGATGTCCCGATAGGCACGCGGCACGCCCCACGCCTGCGCCACGTCGCGTGCGCGCTGCGGTGACGAGGCGGCCACGCCCCGGATCTCCGCACCGGCCAGCAGCGCCGCGCGATGGTGTACGGCGCCGATCATGCCGGTGCCGACGATGGCAATTCCAAGCTTGGGCATCGGGTGCGGTCCTCAGGGGGTGGACGGTGCGGCCGCAACCACCGGCCGGTCGCGGAACAACAACAGGAAGGCGATCAGCACGACCAGCGCCACGCCTGCCGGGAACAGCCAGATCTTCTGCCAGTCCGGGCCAGCCGCCGTGGTGTAGTGCTCCACCACCGCGCCGGACAGGAACGTGCCAATCAGCATGCCCACGCCATACGTGGCCAGGGTGATGAAGCCCTGCGCGCTGCTGCGCGCGGCCGGGCCGGCATGCGCATCGGTGTAGATCTGGCCGGTGACGAAGAAGAAGTCGTAGCAGATGCCGTGCAGCACGATGCCGATCACCAGCAGGGAGAAGCCGCTGCCTGCATCGCCGAAGGCGAACATCGCATAGCGCACTACCCACGCCGCCATGCCCACCGCCAGCATCGTCTTCACTCCCAGCCGCACGAACAGGAACGGCATGGCAAGCATCAGCAGCACTTCGGAGACTTGGCCCAGCGATTGCAGGCCGGCCGCGCCGCGCACGCCCAGATCGTTGAGGTACGGGTTGGTGAAGTTGTAGTAGAACGCCAGCGGGATGCAGATGGCGATGGAGGCCAGGAAGAACACCAGGTAGGCGCGCGACTTCAGCAGCCGCAGCGAGTCCAGCCCCAGGATCTGTCCCAGGCCGGCGTCGCGCTGTTGCGCCAGCGGCGGCGTGTGCGGCAGGGTGAATGCATACAGGCCCAGGGCCAGCGACGCCATCGCCGCCATCTGGAAGGTCAGCTCGAGGCGATGCGCCTGTTCCCAGCCCAGCCAGCCGATCAGCACGCCGGCCACGATCCAGCCGATGCTGCCGGCCACCCGCACCAGCGGAAACTGCTTTTCCGGCGACTGCATGTGCCGCATCGCCACACTGTTGGCCAGCGCCAGCGTTGGCATGAACAGCAGCATGTATCCCATGACATAAACGGAGAAGGTGCTGAAGTCCGTCGCCGTGGAGGCCAGCCACATCATCGCCGCGCCGGCCAGATGCAGCACCGCGAGAATGCGCTGCGCCGCGAAGTAGCGATCCGCAATCAGGCCAACCAGGAACGGCGCGACGATGGCGCCGATGGACTGGCTGAGGAAGGCCGTCGCGACCTGGCTCGCAGTGGCCTGCAACGGCCCCTGCACCAGGTACGTTCCCAGGGTCACGAACCACGCGCCCCAGATGAAAAACTGCAGAAACATCATCGCGCCCAAGCGCGACATGGTGTGCGTCATGGCTTGCCCTCCCAGGCAGTGATGGCTCAGATCCCCAGCATGCGGCGCAGTGATCCAGGATCGGTGCCGCTGTCGGCAAAGTCGTCGAAGGCGCGCTCGGTCACGCGGATGATGTGGTCGCGGATGAAGACGGCCCCTTCGCGCGCGCCGTCTTCCGGGTGTTTCAGGCAGCACTCCCACTCCAGCACTGCCCAGCCGGGGAAGTCGTACTGCGCGAATTTCGAGAAGATCGCCTTGAAGTCGATCTGCCCATCACCGAGCGAGCGGAACCGGCCCGGACGATCGATCCAGTCCTGGTAACCGCCATACACGCCACTGCGCGCACTGGCGTGGTACTCCGCGTCCTTGACGTGGAAGATGCCGATGCGCGCGTGGTAGCGGTCGATGAAGCCGAGGTAGTCCATCTGCTGCAGCAGCAGATGGCTGGGGTCGTACAGGATCTTTGCGCGGGGGTGGTGGTCCACCACGTCGAGGAAGCGCTCGAAGGTCGCGCCGTCGTGCAGGTCCTCGCCCGGATGGATCTCGAAGCACAGGTCCACGCCGCAGGCGTCGAAGGCATCGAGGATGGGGCGCCAGCGGCGGCCGAGTTCGGCGAAGGCTTCTTCCACCAGTCCGGGCGGGCGTTGCGGCCAGGGATAGAAGTAGGGCCAGGCCAGCGCGCCGGAGAACGTGGCGTGCGCGGTCAGCCCCAGGCGCTCGCTGGCCTTGGCGGCCAGCAGCAGCTGCTCCACCGCCCAGGCCTGGCGGGCCGCGGGATCACCGCGCTTGTCCGGTGGTGCGAAGCCGTCGAACAGGCTGTCATAGGCCGGATGGACGGCAACCAGCTGCCCCTGCAGGTGGGTGGACAGCTCGGTGATCTGCAGGCCATGCCCGGCCAGCATGCCGGCGACGTCGTCGCAGTAGGCCTGGCTGCGCGCCGCCTCGGCCAGATCGAACAGGTGGGGCGCGCTGGTCGGCACTTGTACGCCAGAATAGCCCAGCCCCGCGGCCCAGCCGGCCAGCGTGTCCAGCCGATCAAAAGGAGGTGTGTCGCCGATGAACTGCGCCAGGAACAGCGCTGGACCCTTGAGCGTTTTCAAGAGGATTCGCCCTCGATGCAATCGATTGCATTATCCTAGCAGGGGCATTCGAAAGACCCGTTGTGCACTGCACAGCGGAAGGAAGAGGTAACCCCATGGCCACCATCTACGACATTGCAAAGCACGTCGGCGTCTCGGCCGGCACGGTGTCGCGGGCGCTGTCCCGGCCGGAGAAAGTGCTGCCGGCCACGCGCGCGCGCATCGAGCAGGCGGCCGCCGCGCTGGGCTATGTCCCCAACACGGTGGCCAGAACCCTCAAGACCCAGCGCAGCGGCAAGATCCTGGTCACCGTGCCGGACATCGCCAACCCGTTCTTCGCCCAGATCCTGCAGGGCGCGGAGGACGCGGCGCAGGCCGTTGGCTACGCCGTCCTGCTGGGCGATACCCAGAACCTGCCCGAGCGCGAGGAGCGCTACGCACAGATGCTCCGGCGCAACGAGGCCGATGGCCTGATCGTGCTGGGCCATCGCCTCCCGCCCACGGCACGTGACATCGTCCAGCAGCAGGGCAGTGCCGCGCCGGTTGTCAACGGCTGCGAGTTCGATCCCGCGCTGGGCATCCCCAGCGTCCACATCGACAACGCGGCCGCCGCGCGCGCCGTGATGGAACACCTGTACGGGCTGGGGCACGAGCGGATCGCCGTGGTCGGTGGACCGCCGGACAATCCCCTGCACCAGCAGCGACTGGAAGGGGTTCGGGCCGCCGGCAGGGCGCGTGGCCGCCTGCGTCACCTGAGCGTTGTGCCGGGTGACTTCTCGGTGGAATCCGGCCATGCGGCCGGGATGAAACTGCTGGCCCGCGCGTCGGTGCCGACGGCGGTGTTCTGCTTCAGCGACCAGATGGCGCTGGGCGTGCTGGCGGCCTGTCGGGATCTTGGCATCGGCGTGCCCGATGGTCTGTCTGTCGTCGGCTTCGACGACCTGGCATCGTCGCGTTACCTCACGCCCCCGTTGACGACCATTCGGCAACCGATGCGGGAGATCGGTGCCCGCGCGGTCCATCTGCTGCTTGCCATCATCGAACGTGTCGATGTACCGCTTCAGCAGACGCTGGATTTCAGTTTGATGGTGCGGGGCTCGACTGCAGCGCCCGCGCCGCATCCACTACCATGGGCCACCCGTCAGGATGCGCCCGCATGTCCATAGTGATCCCCGCGTTGCCCAAGCCGCCCACCGCCCGCATCGCGGCCTGGGTGCTGATGCTGCTGGGCATGTGGCTGACCCTGAAACTCGGGCTGGTGGTGACCCTGCTGTCGGGTCTGCTGGTGTTCCACCTGACCCACCTGCTGGCCTCCACCGTCGAAGGCAAGCTGCCGCCCGGGCGCGCACGCGCCTATTCGGTGATCGTCCTGTCGGCGTTGATCATCGGCGCGCTGACCCTGGCGGCGATCGGCATCGCTTCGTTCTTCCGCAACGAGACCGGTGGCCCGGATGCGCTGTTGATGCGCCTGATGGACATCCTCAACACCTCCCGCCACCAGGTGCCGGACCTGCTGCAGCCCTATATCCCGGAAGACCTGCAGGCGCTGCGCACGGCGATGAACGACTGGGCGGCGACGCACCGCCAGCAGCTCGGCATCGCCGGCACCTCGGCCGTGCAGATCAGCGTGCGGATCCTGATCGGCATGGTGCTGGGGGCGATGATCGCGCTCTACGACGAGTTGCCCTTGCCCAAGATGGGGCCGCTGGCGCAGGAGCTGATCGGCCGCACCAGCCGCATGGCCACGGCGTTCCGGCAGGTCGTGTTCGCACAGGTGAAGATCTCGCTGCTCAATACGCTGTTCACCGCCATCTTCCTGCTCGGGGTGCTGCCGCTGTTCGGCGTGCATCTGCCGCTGTCCAAGACGCTGGTGCTGATCACCTTCCTCGCCGGCCTGCTGCCGGTGGTGGGCAACATCATCTCCAACACGGTCATCACCATCGTCGCGCTGTCGGTGTCGTTCTACGTGGCCGTGGTCGCGCTGCTGTACCTGGTGGTCATCCACAAGCTGGAGTATTTCCTCAACGCGCGCATCGTCGGCGGCGAGATCCAGGCACGTGCGTGGGAACTGCTGCTCGCCATGCTGGTGATGGAAGCCGCGTTCGGGCTGCCAGGGCTGGTCGCGGCGCCCGTGTTCTATGCCTATATCAAGCGCGAGCTGCTGGACCAGCGCTGGATCTGAATCACCGGCCGCCGCGCGCGCTCCGTTGCTCCCAGCCCCGCCGCGGTCTATAACGCGGGTGGGTCTTCCACGGGAACGGCACCATGGCGACGAACGTTCCACATCAAGGTGGCCTTTTTCCGCGGGCGGTTACTGCAGCCGGTTCCGCCAGTCGCCTCGAAAAGCCAGGACACGCGCTACCTGCATATCGAGGAAGGCGTGCCGCTGGACGAAGCGCAGTTCCGTACCTGGCTGGAGCAGGCCAGCCGCCTGCCCGGCGAGCGGATGTGAGGGCAGGGCTGCCCTACAGCTTCAGGTTCAACGACACGTAAGCCGAGCGCCCCGGTGCGGGCGAGAACATCGGCTGGTCATCGCCGCCCCAGAAGAAGTTGTCGTACCACGCATAGGCGTAGTCGCGGCCGGTCAGGTTCTTCACCTGTACATCCACGCTCAGCCGCTCGGACAGCTGATACGACGCACTGGCATCAAGCACCGCGAAGGCGCCAGATCGGAAGAGCG
>DMZT01000414.1 GCA_003484865.1 Stenotrophomonas sp. | reverse complement strand
ATGGGGTGGCTCTACCCCGGCACACGTGGATCAGGCGCCGCCGGCACACGTGGATCAGGCGTCGCCGGCGCACGTGGATCAGGCGTCCGGCTTCTGATCCAGGAAATAGGCCACCACGGTGCCCTTGATCTTGATCGTCATCGGGTTGCCGCGGCGGTCGCGGGCCTTGCCGGCCTGCACGCGGATCCAGCCTTCGCTGACCGAATACTCTTCAACGTTGTCGCGCTCGACATCGTTGAAACGGATGCCCACGCCGCGCTCCAGCGCAGCAGCATCGTGGAAGGGGCTGGTCGGGTTGATCGCCAGGTGATCGGGAGGGGTATCGCTCATGGTCACAGGATGCTGACGACCACCAAGGCCGCCTTCTGCCGTACAGGATAAACCGCAGCGGGCCCTGCGCCGAATTTCGCTTCCTGCCAACGCCCTTGCACGGCAGAATGCGCCCCTGTCTTCAGGAATACCGGCCATGCCCGACAACAGCGATTATTTCGACTTCGAAGAAGAGGAACGCGATTTCGACGAGGACGATTTCGAGGCGCGGATCTGGAATCTGTTCGTGCTGATCAACCCGGGCGATGAAGAACTGGCCCTGCAGCAGTTCAACCGCTGGCGCGAGGCGCTGCTGGAAAGCGGCGAAGGCATCGATGAGGATGCCGACTGGCTGCCGCCGATGATGGCGGCGATCGCCTGGCAGTCCGGGTTCGAGGTGGAGCGCAGCGATGCCGATGCATTGATGTCGGCGGTGAACGAGCTGTCCGCGCGCTGGAATCTGCAGATCGACTGGGGCGGCGACCTGGACGATGAGGATTTCGCCGCCGAGGTGGATGCCCCGATGCTGATGGCCACCGCCCATGACCGCCTGCGCGAGCACAACTACGCGCTGTGGAGCGTGGATACCGGCAATGACACGCTGGCCGGGTGGGTGGCGCTGAACCGCGATGACGATGCGATGCTGGCGCTGTGCTCGCTGCTGGGCGTGGAAGTGCGGCCGGGCAGCGATCCGTTCTGAGGGCGCGATTGCGGTCTGCGTGTGCCGACCAACGGTCGGCACCTACGCCTGATACTGCTCGCGCGCGTTCGAGATCACGGCTTTGACCAGCGCACGGTCCGTATGCCGTGAGATGGCCCGTGCGCCCAAGGCGATCGCCTGCAGGCGCAACGGGGCGGGCACGTCGTAGTGCGCGCCGCTGCGGCGGTTCTGGAACGCCCGCCGCGGAATCCCGAGCTGCGCCGCCATGGCGTGCAGCTCGGGCAGGGTGTCGGCCATCAGATGCGCCCAGCGCTCGCCGCGCCAGGGATGTACCGCATCGTCGATATAGACCGTCACCGGATCGCCGTGGCTCAGGCCTGCGGCTTGTCGTCGCTGGCGGCCGGGGTGGCGTCGGCGGCGGCATCGGTGCCGGCCTCGTCTGCCACCGGGGCGTCTTCGCTGGCGTCGGCAGCGGTTTCGGCGGTTTCGGCGTCTTCGCCTTCTTCGCCTTCCACGCCTTCAAACTCGGAGACCAGCTGGGTCAGGTACTCGTCGGCGGTCTTGCCTTCGTCGGCGGCCAGGTCGTCGATCAGCTGCTGCAGCTGGCTCGAGTATTCCAGGTTGACCTTGCGGCCTTCCTTTTCCTGGACGTTGGACAGGTGCTTGAGCATGGCCAGCATCGGGACCGGGTTGTCGGCGTTGCCCATGGTCTGGCCGCCAATGGCCAGCAGCCATTCGGTGCCCTGCAGGCCGATCGCAGCGACGACCTGGCCTTCTTCGTTGGTCAGCACGGCATGGTTCTGCACCGGCTGCTGGGCGTTGAGGCGGTTGATCGGACGCTTGGGCTGCTGCTTCTTGCGCTTGTCGCGCTTGGCCTTGGACTGCTTGGACATGAGTGCGGTCTATCTACAAAAGGGAAGACCCATTGTAGTGCCGGCCGCTGGCCGGCTCCACGCATTCCGTGAAGGGCGCATATCCCCGGCCGCTGGCCGGCTCCACGCACTCCGTAAAGGGCGCATATCCCCGGCCGCTGGCCGGCTCCACGGATTCCCTGAATTCCCTCTGCAGCCGCCGCCGCCGCGCCCCTTAAGGCGCGACAGCCGGCGCAAGCGTCGCCTGGATATCGGCGTCGGCAGCGGTGGGCGACAGCGCCACTTCCTGCCCGGCACCGGCCAGGGCCGCCGCTTCGGCCGCCTTGGTCATCACCACGATGCTGATCCGGCGGTTGATCGGGTTGTCCGGCTGGGTGCGGTCGAACAGCACCGAGGAGGACAGGCCGACCACACGGGTCACCTTGTCTTCGGTCATGCCGCCATCCAGCAGGGCCCGTCGGGCGGCGTTGGCGCGGTCGGCGCTGAGCTCCCAGTTGCTATAGCCATGGGCCGCGTTGTAGGCGGTGATGTCGGTATGGCCGGTGATGCTGATCCGGTTCGGCACGTGGTTGATGAACTGCGACAGCTCGCGCAGGATCTCGCGCGTATACGGCTTGAGCGAGGCGCTGCCCATGTCGAACATCGGGCGGTTCTGCTTGTCCACGATCTGGATGCGCAGGCCTTCGGGGGTGAGGTCGAGCAGCAGCTGGTCCTTGAACGGCTCCAGCGCCTGGCTCTTGCTGATCGCTTCTTCCAGCTCCTGCTTGAGCGCTTCGAGCTGGCGTTTTTCGCGCTCGCGCTCGTCCTGCTGCGGCACCGGCCTGGAGGCCTGCTGGTTCTGGAAGGGATCGTTGCTGTTGCCGCGCGAGATGTCGGTCGCGCCGCCCAGCTTGATCATCGAGGTGCTGGCGCCGCCCGGGCCGGCCATGCCCGGGGCCGGGGTGGAACTGCTGCCGGCAAGCGGGCTGGGGTTGCGGAAGTACTCGGAGATTGCCGCGCGCTCCGGCTTGCTGGTGGCGGCCATCAGCCACAGCACCAGGAAGAAGGCCATCATCGCGGTCACGAAGTCGGCATAGGCCACTTTCCAGGCGCCGCCATGGTGCGCGGCATGCCCGGCCTTCTTGACCCGGCGGACGATGACGGTGGGTTTGGTCTCGGACATGGCGCTGCCTTACTTGACCGTCTTGAGGTGCTGTTCGAACTCACTGAAGCCCGGGCGCACGTTGGACGGCAGGGTCTTGCGGGCGAATTCCAGCGCGATCTTCGGGTTGTAGCCGCGCAGGCAGGCCAGCAGGGCGGTCTTCACCGATTCGTAGATGCGTGCGTCCTGTTCGGCGCGCGCTTCCACGGCCGAGGCCAGCGGGCCGACGAAGCCATAGGCCAGCAGGATGCCCAGGAAGGTGCCGACCAGCGCGCCGGCGACGTGCGCGCCGACTTCCGTGATTTCCCCGCCGATCGAGCCCATGGTGATCACGATGCCCAGCACCGCGGCGACGATGCCGAAGCCGGGCAGGCCGTCGGCGACCTTGTTGAGCACCGCGGCCGGCTGCATCGCCTCGCCATGGTGCTTCTCCAGCTCCATCTCCAGCAGCGGTTCCAGCTCGTGCGGCTCGATGTTGCTGCCGATCATCAGGCGCAGACAATCGGTGATGAAGTCGACCAGGTGATGGTCGGCCTGCACCTTGGGGTAATTGGCGAAGATACTGCTCTCGGCCGGGCGCTCGACGTGGTCTTCCAGCGCCATGAAGCCTTCGCGGCGCGCCTTGTTGAGCAGTTCGTAGAGCAGGCTCAGGACGTCGATGTAGTCCTGCTGCTTGTAGCGCGGCCCCTTGAACACGCCCACGGTGGCCTTCAGGGTCTGCTTCACGGTTTTGACCGGGGTGCCGACCAGGAACGCACCCAGCGCCGCACCGCCGATGATCACCAGTTCATAGGGCTGCCACAGCGCGCCGAGTTTGCCGTGCGCCCCCACGTAACCGCCGAGCACGCTGAGGATGACGACGAGAAGTCCAACGATGATGAGCATGGGGCCGACGCGGGAAGGGGATACCTCCATGTCGGCCCCTTCACACCCTTTCTGAAGGGGGGTGTTCGCTCGATGTCACACTTTTCCGGATTCAGGCGGCCGGCTCGGCTTCCGCACCCCCGCGCTGCAACGGATCCGGATAGGCCTGCCCGTTGGGCGTGAACGACAGCGAGACCGAGTTCAGGCAGTGGCGCTCATGGGTCGGCGGCGGGCCATCCGGGAAAACATGGCCGAGATGGCTGTCACACCGCGCACAGACGATCTCGGTGCGGACCATGCCATGGCTGGCGTCGCGGATCTCGCGGACATGCGCCGGGTCGAAGGGCGCGAAGAAGCTCGGCCAGCCGGTGCCGGAGTCGAACTTGGTGCTGGAGCGGAACAGCGGCAGGCCGCACAACCGGCAGCCGTAGACCCCGTCCTGCTTGTTGTCCAGGAAGACCCCGCAGAACGGCGCCTCGGTGCCGTGATGCAGCAGCACGCGCTGCTCATCGGCGCTGAGGCCGGCCACCAAGGCCTGGCGCTGGGCGTCGGTGGGCGGGGAAAGGTCGAAAGCTGTCATAAACATTCCCTATTGATGTGGTACGTAGATTGGGCTGTTGCCTGTAGAGGTTCAAGCCGGGGCATTCATCGTGCTGATACCCATGGCGGCGCATGGTGAAGACCTGAACCGCCGCCGGGAGATCGCCATGTACCGCCCACGTCGCCTCGCCGCTGCCTTGCTGGTGCTGCTGCCGTTGACCGCGGCCGCGCAGATCGGCCCGCCGCCCACGCCCACCGCGACGCG
>DMZT01000415.1 GCA_003484865.1 Stenotrophomonas sp. | reverse complement strand
TACCGCGCCGCGTGTTCAGCCTGCGGCAACGGCAGGCGACGGTCAGGCGATCTGCTGGCGGTACCAGTGCTCGATCAGGCTGCGCGAGATCGAGATCGGCGGCGACAGGCGGATGCCTTCGCCGTCATCCTCGACATCCCGGGCCAGGGCTGCGCCCACTTCCTCGGCGGTAAACCAGCGCGCATCTTCCAGCTCGCCGTTCACGGTAGGCACGTCGTCTTCGGCCGTGGCGGCGAAGCCCAGCATCAGTGCGCCGGGGAACGGCCATGGCTGGGTGCCCAGGTAGCGGCACTCGCGCACGCGCACCCGGCTCTCCTCGAAGACCTCACGGACCACGGTCTGCTCCAGGGACTCACCCGGCTCGACGAAGCCGGCCAACACCGAATAACGGCGCGGGGCCCAGTTCGCCTGGCGGCCGAGCAGCAGCCGGCCCTGATTCTCCACGGCCACGATCACCGCCGGATCGACCCGGGGGTAGTGTTCGGTGGCGCACTGGCCACACCGGCCCACGAAGCCACCGCGGCTGAAGGTCACCGCGCCGCCGCACACCCCGCAGAAGCGGGTGCGCGACTGCCAGTAGGACATGCCCCGGGCGTAACAGAAGGCGGTGGAATCGGCGATGGACCAGGTCGCGGCGGACTGGCGCAGGTCGACCCGCTGCGGCGCCGTCACCGACAGCCCGGCGGCCTCCATCGAGAACCACGCCTGCTCGCCGCGCAGGCCGAGGAAGATCGCGGTGCCCGGGCCACCGCCCAGATCCGCGCCGGTCAGCGGCAGCGGCTGACCATCGTGGCCGGCCAGCGCCGTGCCGTCCTGGTCGAGCACCAATACACGCGCGTCCGGCCACAGGCGCAACAACGCATCGGCGTCATCGCGCAGGGTATCGGCGCGCTCCAGCGGCTCGCTGACGAAGGCGAAACCGGAAAGCTGCGAAGAGAATTTGGACATCGCAAGAGCCTGCCCACATTCGGCGGGACTGGCAAGCGGCAACCGACCGTCAGGCCGGTTGCGCGCACATCACATGCTGAAACTGCTGCCGCAGCCGCAGGTGGTCTTGGCGTTCGGATTTCGGATCACGAACTGCGCGCCGGTCAGGCTTTCGGTGTAATCCACCTCGGCGCCCATCAGGTACTGCAGGCTCAGCGGATCGACCAGCAGGGTGACGCCGGCGGTATCCACCGCCAGGTCGTCCTCGGCGCGGTTCTCGTCGAACTCGAAGCCGTACTGGAAGCCGGAACAACCGCCGCCTTCGATGTAGACGCGCAGGGCGAGGGCAGCGTTGCCCTCATCCTGGATCAGCTCCTTGACCTTGGCCGCAGCGGCCTCGGTGAAGTTCAGCGGACGGTCCAGGGACTGGTAGTTCGGCGCGGCGGCGGGAGCGCCGGGCAGGGAAACAAGCGTGCTCATGCCCCCAGCATGGGGGTGCATGAGCACGGTTTCAAGTTGTCACGCGGGCGCGATTCAGGCCATCGCCTCGGCCAGCTTCTTGCGGGCCGCGGTGTCCTTGCCCTTGCCCTGGTCCGCATCCCCGGACGGCGGCGGCAGGGCCATCTGCGCCGAGCTATGGATCAGGCGGCCGGTCAGCTGGGCGCCGGCGTGCATTTCCACCACCTGGTAATGGATGTTGCCCGTCACCCGGGCGCTGGGGGTCAGTTCGACCCGCTCGGTGGCGTGCACATCCCCGTCCAGGCGGCCGCTGATGACCACCACCTGGGCACGGATCTCGCCCTCGATGGCGCCATGCTCGGCCACCGTCAGGGTGGCGTTGCTGGCGCCGTCCTGGGCGATCACCTTGCCCAGGATGGTGCCTTCCACGTACAGGCCACCGCTGAATTCCACGTCCCCGCGGATCACCACCTGCGCGCCGATCAGCGCGTCCACGACCAGATGTCCGTCGCGGTTGGATTTGTTGCTGCCAAACATGGGCTTACTCCCCTTCTTTTGCCGATGCCGCCGGTGCTCCGGCCTGCTTCCAATCGAATACCTGGGTGGCGCCCCCCGCGCCCGATCCCAGCGTGACCCGCACACGTTGCGGGGTGAAGCCTGGTGGCAGCATCACGCTGCCGGTGAGCTGCTGGAAGTACCGGAAGGAATAGTCCTGGCCCGGTACCTTGGTGCGCTGGTGCAGCTCGTCCCAGCTGACCGAGGTCAGCTTGCCGTCCTTGACGCCTTCCACCGTGAAGCGCATCTGCCCCTGGCTGATCGCCCCGCGGTTCAGGTTCTGGGTCAGCACCACGGCGTACTGCCAGGTGCCGCCCGTCTCCGGCGAGAACTCCACCGAATGGGTGTTCAGGCCCTTGCGCTGGCTGGTCGCTCCGACCAGGCGCTCATAGAAGGCCACGTCGGCGCGCAGGCCGGCGATTTCTTCGTCGCGCTCGCCCAGCGAGGTCTGGACTTCGTTGTTGGCGGCGCGGCTGATGCGGTCGGACGCCTGCAGGGTGGCCTGGCGCTGCTGCAGTTCGATGAGCTGCTGCTGGAGGCGCTCATTGCGGGTCTCGGCGGCCTTGAGCTGGGTGCCGACGTCACCGCCGGGCGAGCCCAGCCAGGCGCCAAGCAGCACGGCGAGGATCAGCGACAGCAGCCAGGCCCCGCCCAGCACCAGCAGGCGCTTGCGGTCCTGCACGGGCGGCGCGCCCGGCCGGCGGATCTGGATGCGGGAAGGTGTGGGTTTATTCATGGCAGTCCTGGGCGACCGCGCCTGCCGGCGCTGTCGCAACGGCCCCTGTCTGGAACGACGGGCTAGTGTAAGTCAGGGGAAAGACCTTGTCCGCGCAGGGCCGGGATCGGGGCAGTGGCGTTCATGGACGTCATCCCCGATAGTGTGCGCCTGTGCACATTCTGCAGCCGGAGCGCGTGCCATGACCGAAGCCCACCTGTTCGTGATCGGCATCCTGCTGGCCTGGCTGGCCGGCATCCGCGTGTACCTGACCGTGTTCGGCGTCGGCCTGGCCGGCCTGCTCGGCTGGGTCGACCTGCCGCCCGCGCTGCAGGCCACGGAGTCCTGGTGGGTGCTGGGCACCTCGGCCGCGCTGGCCATCGCCGAATTCTTCGCCGACAAGATCCCCGGGGTCGACTCGGTCTGGGATCTGGTCCAGACCCTGGCCCGGGTCCCGGCCGGTGCGTTCCTGGCCGCCGCCACGCTCTCGCCCAGCGGTGAGCTCAGCGGCACCGCACTGGTGGCCGGTGCCGGCGTCGCGCTGGCCAGCCACGGGCTCAAATCCGGTACCCGCGCCCTGCTCAACACCTCACCCGAACCGGCCAGCAACTGGATCGCCTCCGCCGCCGAAGACACCGTGGTGGTCGGCGGGCTCGCGCTCGCGCTGGCGCACCCCTGGCTGGCGCTGATCCTGGTGGTGGCGTGCAGCCTGATCGGCGCGTTGATCGTATGGATGATCTGGCGGACGCTGTGGAAGGGCATGCGTTGGTTGATGCGGCAGGCCGACAGTGGCCAGACGCAGGTCAAACCGGGAACCCTGCCACGGTGAGGCGTGCCCTGCCTTCGGGTGTTCATCGCATAATTGCGGCGCAGACTGGGAGTACTGATGGCCGTTCACGACAACGTTGTTGCACCCGCCCGCGCCGTGCGCGCTGAAACGCCGCCGGCCGACCACTGGCAGCGCTGGCAAAGCCAGGCCTCACCCGCGCCCGTGGTGCACAGCAATGTCGTCGCGCTGACGCCGGCGCCGGCCAGCCCGCCGCCCCTGCTCCCCCCGATGCACACCGAGACCGGCAGCCTGCCGCCGCCCGGCATCGACTCGCCGTACCGCGTGCTGATCGTCGAAGACGACCGCTCGCAGGCCCTGTTCGCGCAGAGCGTGCTGCACGGCGCCGGCATGGAGGCGCTGGTGCACAGCGATGCCGAGGGGGTGCAGCAGGCCATCGCCGAGCATCGCCCCGACCTGATCCTGATGGACCTGCATCTGCCGGGGCTGGATGGGATGCGGCTGACCGCCCTGATCCGCCAGCAACCCGGCCAGCAGCTGCTGCCCATCGTGTTCCTCAGTGGCGACCCGGATCCGGAGCGCCAGTTCGAAGTGCTCGACAGCGGCGCCGATGATTTCCTCAGCAAGCCGATCCGCCCGCGCCACCTGATCGCCGCCGTCTCCAACCGGATCCGCCGCGCCCGTGCGCAGGCCGCCTCACAGGCGGGCAACGGCAGCGCACCGGCGATGAACAACCCCGAGACCGGCCTGCCGACCCGCCATCATGTGATGCAACAGCTCGGCGCCTCGCTGGCGCACCGCGACCACGGCGGCCTGTTCTTCATCGAGATCGCCAGCGCGCTGGGGCTGCGCGAGCGCTACGGCTATGCCGCGTTCGAACGGCTGATGACCCAGGCGGGCCAACGGCTGGCCGATGCCGCCCAGCCCTACCTGCTGGCACGTCTGAACGACAACAGTTTCCTGGTGCTGGCCCGCGGGGCCGACGAGGCCACGCTGGATGCAATGGCGCATACCCTGCGCGAGCAGTTGTCCACGCGCGCGTTCGTGATCCGCGATGACGAATCCGTGCACCTGCGCGGCGTGGTCGGTCATGCGCAGCTCTCGCCGGGCTTCTCCGATGCGGGCAGCGCACTGGAAGCAGTCGAACGCACCACCTTGCAGGCCCGCCTGCTGACCGCGGGCGTGGCCGCGTACGTGCGCCGCGAAGATGTGGCCGCGCAGGAACACCTGGCGTTGCTTGACGGGCAGCTGGAACTGGCCTACCAGCCGATCGTCGCCGTGGCCGGTGGCAACACCGCGCAATACCAGATGCTGCTGCGGCTGCGCCAGGCCGATGGCAGCGTGCTGGCCGCCGGCCAGGTGATTCCGGCCGCCGAAGCAGCCGGGCGCATTGCCGATCTGGACCAGCAGGTGCTCGACCATGCGCTTGGGCTGCTGGATCTGTATCGCCACGCCGCGCAGCCGCTGCACCTGTTCGTCTCGCAGTCGCTGCGCACGCTGGCCCGCGATGCCTTCGGTGACTGGCTGCTGGAATCGCTGGCGAGCCGGCAGATCGACGGCAGCGCATTGGTCATCGACGTACGCCTGCCCGATGCCTTGATCCACACCGTCACCCTGCAGCAGTTCTGCACGCGCATGCATGCAGCCGGCGTGCGTTTCTGCCTGAGCCAGTTCGAGCCGGGCGATGAAGCCAATGCCTTGATGGCGCAGCTGCCGTTGGCCTATGTGCGCATGGCCGCGCGCTTCTCCAACAGCCACACCAACCAGCAGACGCGCGACGAACTGCGCGCGGCGATCGACCGGGCGCACCGCGCCGGGCTGCGCATCATCGGCCAGCAGATTGAA
>DMZT01000412.1 GCA_003484865.1 Stenotrophomonas sp. | reverse complement strand
GCAAGATCGGCGACGGCAAGGTGTTCGTGTACGACCTGGGCAGCGTGGTGCGCATCCGCACCGGTGAGCTGGACGCCGACGCGCTGTAACGCGCGCCGGCATTCCCAGGCCGCCCGCTGTCAGGCGTGGCCCTTGAACCAGCGGTAGAAGCGCTTCCAGGCCACGCGCACGCCGGCCACCCAGCGCGGGTCGGCCACCTGGGCCGCCTCGGAGGGACTGGGACGCTCGCCGGTCAGGCGCTGGCGCATCTTCAGCAGGTTCTTCATGTCGCTGCGGCGCAGCTGGCGCGAGACCGGATGCACCGGCAGCCAGCGCGGGCTGCGCCAGGCCGAGGTGAAATCCACCAGCACCGGCACGCCACCGCTGACCATCACGTTGGTGCCATGCAGATCGTTGTGGGTGATGCCGGCGGCATGCAGGCGGGTGAGCGCGTACTGCAGCTGCTCGAAGACCTCGATACCGACCGACTGGGCCGCGCTGAGGGTCTGGCCGGGAATGAACTCCATGCCCAGCGCGAGGCCACCGATGGTGCCGAGCAGGGCCGGGGCGTGCTTCCAGCCGCTCAGGCGCTGCAGGATGCGCGCCTCGCGGCGCACCAGCAGGCGGGCGATCGGCGACAGCGGGGTGCCGCGATACCGGGTGTAATCCTTGACCACCGCGGGCTGGCCATTGAGGCAGGTGCGGTAGACGTCAGGTTCCAGGAGGCGTTCGCCGCGCTTGAGCAGCTCGGCGGGGGCGGTGTCATCGACACACGGGGCAACAATTGTGTTCATAGGGGTCTGTGCGACCCGGCGGTCGGCGCAATGCGTCAGGCGTACCGGTGCTGCTTACTGTGGGGAACTAAAGATTTCGTTAATTTTAGTACTCGCCAGTACACGAATCCAGATGATGTCGGAGAAATGTCGTAGCGCAGCGTGGAACAGTTCGTCACGCTGAAGCGGACAATCTTGTATCGTTTGGATTAATTTCGTTTTCAATCAGTTGCTTGGGTAGCGGGCGATTGAGCAATGCGTTGAAGGAACGGCAGGAGTGCGTCGCGCAGCTGGTCCAGACCGGGCTGTTCGATCGGGAAGTGACCGCACGCCTCCAGCAGTACCCGCTGGCGCGGCGCGGCCAGCCGCTCGAAGAAGCGGTCGCTGATCTGCACCGGCGTCCACGCGTCGCACGCGGGATGGACCATCAGCACCGGGCACCGGGTGAACCGCTCAGGCTCCACGGCCGGCGGGGTGTCGAACAAGGACGCGAGCAGGCCCAGTGGTACCCGGTTGCCGCCGCCCAGCGGGTCGCGGCAGACCAGCGCTGACAGCGCGGGATCGCGCGACATCCGGTCCATGTGGGTAAACCAGCGAACGGGGAGGCGGAGGCCCCGGGTGAGGCGGCTCAAGGGCCGCAGGGTGGGCAGCAGCCGACGCATCCAGGGCTGGCGCACCAGTGCGGCCTGTACGATCGGATCGCGCGGGTCGGCCAGGGTGGTGGCCACCAGCCCGCGCACCCACGGCGATTCGGCGGCCACCAGATACGCCAGATAGCCGCCAATGCTGGCACCCAGCAGGACGAAGGGCCGCGCACGTTGGGATTGCTCGGCCTCGATCAGTGCCAGAAGGCTGCGCTTCCACGCCGCGTAGTCCACCTGTGACCAGGGCGCCGGGCTGAGCCCATAGCCCGGCAGATCAGGGGCCAATACTTCATGGCCTGCCACCGCCAGCCGCTGTGCCAAGGGCGCGAACATCCGCCCGTAACCGCCGGCGCCATGCACCAGCACCACGCTCAGCGGGGCATCGGCCGGGCCATGGCGATCCAGCTGCAGCGCGCCGAAGGGACCTTCAATGCGCTCCGCACGTGCCGCCACAGCACCGGCTACCGGGTCGAAAAACCCTTGGTAGGCTTGGCTGAGGGCGGGGTAGGGATCGAAGGCGGCCGGACCGTGCATCGGGACAGTCTAGGCGGTCTGTTCAGCCACGCTGCGCTGAACGCCGCCCACCTCGTGCTTGACCGCGACGCGGGCGCTGCCGACCATATGCTGTTGCTCGCGACATCGGCGGCCGCCCCTCCCCGGCACGTCCCCGCCTCCTGCCGCCCTATCGATGCCGGTCACTGCCGTGCATCGCCCCCACCATTTCGGGTCCGGCCATGCCGGAGGAAGACTGATGATCAAGATCGTGCTGGCAGGGCTGTTCATCGCCTGCGTGCTGTACATCCATTACCGCGGCAAAGTGCGTGCGCGCTGGTCGCGCCAGCTGCTGGACCACTCCAGCTTCATGGCCCCGATCAACGTGATCATGTACGCGTTCTCGAAGGTACCGACCACGCCGTTCCTGGATCCGGGCAAGGAATTCCCGCAGCTCGAGCCGCTGCGCCAGAACTGGCAGATGATCCGCGACGAAGCGCTGGCCCTGCGCGACGCGGACAAGATCGCCGCGTCCAGCACGTTCAACGATGCCGGCTTCAACTCGTTCTTCCGCCGCGGCTGGAAGCGCTTCTACCTGAAGTGGTACGGCCCCTCGCACCCCTCGGCCAAGGCGCTGTGCCCGAAGACCACCGCGTTGCTGGAATCGCTGCCGGACGTGCGCGCGGCGATGTTCGCCCAGCTGCCCTCGGGCAGCGAACTGCGCCCGCACCGCGATCCCTTCGCCGGCTCGCTGCGTCTGCACCTGGGCCTGGCCACGCCGAACGACGATGGCTGCTACATCGTGGTGGATGGCATCAAGAAGAGCTGGCGTGATGGCGAGTGGATGATGTTCGATGAGACCTACATCCACCACGCGCACAACGAGACGCCGGACGACCGCGTGATCCTGTTCTGCGACATCGCCCGCCCGCTGCGCTTCGGCCTGCCGGGCCTGTTCAACCGCGCGGTGGCGTCCACGCTGCTGGCCGGTGGTGCCTCGCCGAACCTGCCGGGCGACCCCACCGGTGGGGTCAACAAGGCGTTTGGCGGCGTGTACAAGGTGCGGCTGAAGGCCAAGGCGCTGCGCGAGCGCAGCGTGGTGGCCTACCAAGTGATCAAGTGGGGCCTGGTGGTGGCGGTGATTGCTGGGATCTGGGCGATCTGAGGCCTTGGGGTTCAGGGGGTTGCCGGCCAGCGGCCGGCACTACCGGAAACGCAAAAAACCCGCGCTGTCGCCAGCGCGGGTTTTTTGTTTGTCCGCATGCATCGCGGTTTCAGGGCGCACCGACCAACGGTCGG
>DMZT01000413.1 GCA_003484865.1 Stenotrophomonas sp. | reverse complement strand
AAGCGGCGCGACGGCATGGGCGGGGTGCCCGTGCCGGGTGGTTTGGGGAAAGACATTGCAACTCCGGATCTGATTCGAATGGCACACGCAGTGCCGTCAACGCACGCACACCGGGGCATGCGCGCAGAGCATCAGGCAGGCGCTCGCAGAGCGCGGCGGATCAGGCGATCGGAGGGCGGGTGATGCGGTCCAGCGGCGGTGTCGGCAGGCTGGGATGCACGGTGTTCAGCGGCGACATCGACACCGGCGGCGGGGTCGCCAACCAGGCGACCTGGACGGTCAGGCTGGGTTGCTGGGCGCAGCTGCGCAGGCAGTCCTTGATCTTGCAGTGGTCGCCATCATGCGGTGCCTGCACGCCGGTCGTGGCGGCGGCCATGGCAGGGTGATCATGCGCGGCGGCGGCGGGCGCGTCGCCATGGCAGGGCGGTGCGGCACTGCTGGGCACGGCCGGCTCGGCCAGGGCCAATGCCATCGGGCCGGCCATGGCCACGTTCAGCCCATTGAGCAACAGGCTGAGCATCAGGACGACTCGCAGGAGCAGGCCACTGGCGGACATGGGGCTCACCTTACTGCCAAACCCTGGCGGCCGCACCTGCGGCTGAACGCAGGGTTCAACTCTGGAGCCGGGTCTGCCTGAACAGGCCGGGGCATCAGCCTTCCTCGCGCACGATCTCGACCAGGCGGTCGCCGTAGCGGGCCAGCTTGGTGCCGCCGATGCCACCGACCCGGCCCAGCGCGTCGACGCTGGTGGGGCGCTGTTCGGCGATATTGCGCAGGGTGCTGTCGTGGAAGATCACGAAGGCCGGCACGTTCTGCTCGCGCGCGAGTTCGGCACGCAGGCCACGCAGCGCGTTGAACAGCGCCAGATCCTGCGGCAGCACCGACAGGCCGGTGCGCTGGCCGCTGCGGTCGCGCTCGCGGGCGGCCTTGGGTGTTTCGCGGCGCATCATGACCTTGCGCTGGCCCTTGAGCACCTCGCGGCTCCCATCGGTCAGGCGCAGGCCACCGTACGCGCTGCTGTCCACCTCCAGCAGGCTGGAGGCGACCAGCTGGCGGAACACGCTGCGCCAGCTGCGGGCATCCAGGTCCTTGCCGATCCCGTAGGTACTCAGCTCGGTATGCCCGAACTGACGGACCTTCTCGTTGTCACCGCCGCGCAGGATGTCGATCAGATGGCCGACACCGAAGCGCTGCCCGCTGCGGTAGACGCAGCTCAGCGCTTTCTGGGCGGCGACGCTGGCATCCCAGGCATCGGGCGGCAGCAGGCAGTTGTCGCAGTTGCCGCACGGTTGGGGGTAGGTTTCCCCGAACCCGGCCAGCAGGACCTGGCGGCGGCATTGCATGGATTCGCAGTAGCCGAGCAGGTGGTCGAGTTTGGACCGCTCGAGCGTTTTGCGGTCTTCGCCGGCTTCGGACTGTTCGATCATCTGCTTGAGCAGCACGACGTCGCCGAGCCCATAGCAGAGCCAGGCTTCGGCGGGCTCGCCGTCGCGCCCCGCGCGGCCGGTTTCCTGGTAATACCCTTCCATCGATTTGGGCAGATCGGTATGCGCGACGAAGCGCACGTCCGGCTTATCGATGCCCATGCCGAAGGCGATGGTGGCGCACATGACGATGCCATCCTCGCGCAGGAAGCGGCGCTGGTTGGCGGCGCGTACCTCGGCGGGCAGGCCTGCGTGGTAGGGCAGGGCGTTCATGCCCTCCTTGCACAGGAACTCGGCGGTTTCTTCCACCTTGCGCCGTGACATGCAGTAGACAATGCCGGCTTCCTGGCGGTGGACCTTGAGAAAGTCCAGCAGCTGGCGCTTGGCGTTGTCTTTCTGGACGACGGTGTAGCGGATGTTGGGACGGTCGAAGGAGCTGACGAAGTGCTGGGCGTTGGTCAGGTCCAGGCGTTCGGCGATTTCGCGCTGGGTCGGCGGATCGGCGGTAGCGGTCAGCGCGATGCGCGGGACGTCGGGCCAGCGCTCGTGCAGGACGGTGAGCTGGCGGTATTCGGGGCGGAAGTCGTGACCCCACTGGGAGACGCAATGAGCTTCGTCGATGGCGAACAGGGCAATCCGGCTGCGCGAGAGCAGCGAGAGGAAGCGGCCGGTCAGGAGTCGCTCGGGGGCGACGTAGAGCATGTCCAGTTCGCCAGCGAGCAGTTCGCGCTCGACGCGGGCGGCGGTTTCGCCATCGAGGGTGGAGTTGAGGTATTCGGCGCGCACGCCGAGCTGGCGCAGGGCTTCGACCTGGTCCTGCATGAGGGCGATCAGCGGCGAGATGACGATGCCGGTGCCGTCGCGGAGCAGGGAGGGGACCTGGTAGCAGAGCGATTTGCCGCCGCCGGTGGGCATGAGGACGAGCGCGTCATTGCCGGCGGCGACATGCTCGACGATCGCCTGCTGCGGACCGCGGAATTCGTCGTAACCAAAGATGCGGCTGAGCAGGTCGTGCGCGGGGCGGGAAGACATCGCGCTAGTTTACCTTGCCCAGGCTACGGGCCGTGTCCTCGGATGCCGGATCGGTGTGTAGGAAAGCCGAGGCCGGAGCCAAAGCCGGAGCGGGAGCCAGAGCCAGAGCTGAAGGCGCAAAGCGCCGGGCGTGGCCTCCTACGGGGTTGGCGCGGTATGGGTGGGTCTGCTGGACCCGCCGTGAACCCGTCCATGGGGGCTCGTAGTGCGCCATCCATGGCGCACAACGGTCCTGCAGACCCACCCACACCACGCCGTCGACACTTGGCTGGTCTTCAAAGGAGAGCCAGTCGAGAGCCAGTCAAACGCAGACAGGCGCCAATCGGCGCCTGTCTGCTGTTACTTGGCTGTTACCTGTTACCGCTTGCCGAAGAGGCCGCTCTGGCTTGCCCAACCGTCCATCCAGATCTGTCTGGCGAGTGGGGGCCAGGCCCTGACGGGACCGTCGTGCGCCATGGATGGCGCACGTCGAGCCCCCA
>DMZT01000411.1:8950-9301 GCA_003484865.1 Stenotrophomonas sp. | reverse complement strand
CCGTAGTACCACTCCAGCGACAGGTCGTACTGGGTGGCCTTGAACGGATCCAGGTCCGGGGCGCCGCCGCTGCCGGTGCCCGGCGAGGTCTGCACACCGTTGCTGTCGAACACCGCGTTGTTGTTGAGGGTGACGCCGTTGTTGAGGTCTTCGGTGTTGGGGAAGGCCACCACCTTGGCCGCGCCGCCGCGCAGTATCAGGCTGTCAGTGATCTGCAGCTTGGCCACCGCCGAGGGCAGCACCTCGCGATCGTCGCGCTCGAACAGCGAGGGGCTCAATGCGCCGCTGCCGCTGATCAGGTTGCCGCGCGAGGTCAGGTCGCGGCCGACGAAGCGCACGCCCAGGTTGCCG